>DATDTH010000049.1:0-6519 GCA_035290985.1 Pseudomonas sp.
GCCGAGCTGCTTGGTCGGTGATCCCGACCAAGCAGCTCGTACCCTAAAAGCAGGGTTTCGCCGAACCGCAGCGCTTCCCAGACTACCTGAGCGGGCACATTCGCTTTGGACGGGTGGGGCCGCCTTGAGCGTTTTCAGGAAAAACCCGTCTGCATCTGGACGCCCATCCGCGCGGGTTGCGCCGCGCGGCGGCCGCTGCGTGGTTTGCCAGGCTGGTTTTCTGCGCGGCTAAGCCTGGGCGGCCCCCGCCACCCTACGAAAGGGCTTCGGCGAAGCCTATCGCCCCGGATTGCGGTACAGCCTGCAGCGTTTGCATTATCGATTCGATACGCGGGTTGTGCTCGATCAAGAAGCCCTAGCGCCCTGGGTGCATGCGACTTACGCCGAACCGCCTGACGGACAAAGACCGTAGGTCGGGTTAGCGAAGCGTAACCCGACAACGATGCCGTCGGGTTAGCAAAACGTAACCCGACCTACGAAAACACCTCGGCGGCGTAGTCGGGCGGGTGAAACCCGCCAAAACGGTGGCACACAGACTTTTGCTGAATATGCCCTAGCCTTGGCTGTTGGTGATCAGGGTGCCGACGCCGCTGTCGGTGAAGATTTCCAGCAGCACGGCATTGGGCACGCGGCCGTCGATGATGTGGGCGCTGGTCACGCCACCTTGCACGGCTTCCAGGGCGCAGCGGATCTTCGGCAGCATGCCGCCATAGATGGTGCCGTCGGCGATCAACTGGTCGACCTGTTCGGTGCTGAGCCCGGTCAGGACCTCGCCCTGCTTATTCATCAGGCCGGCGATATTGGTCAACAGCATCAGCTTTTCGGCCTTCAGGGCCTCGGCGACCTTGCCGGCCACCAGGTCGGCGTTGATGTTGTAGGACTCGCCGTTGGCGCCCACGCCGATCGGGGCGATCACCGGAATGAAGTCGCCCTTGACCAGCATGTTGAGCAGGTCGGTATTGACCCCCACCACCTCGCCGACATGGCCGATATCGATGATCTCCGGCTGGGTCATCTCCGGGGTCTGGCGGCTGACGGTGAGTTTC
This sequence comes from Pseudomonas sp., assembly GCA_035290985.1. Lineage (GTDB taxonomy): Bacteria > Pseudomonadota > Gammaproteobacteria > Pseudomonadales > Pseudomonadaceae > Aquipseudomonas. Next base: position 1,047 of record DATDTH010000049.1, read on the forward strand.
TTCGCCCGGATCAGCTCGGCGTCCTTGCCGGTCAGGCCGATGGCGCTGCCGCCATGGCGGTTGATCAGGTTGACGATGTCCTTGTTGACCTGGCCGCCGAGGACCATTTCCACCACGTCCATGGTTTGGCTGTCGGTGACCCGCATGCCGTCGATGAAGTGGCTCTCGATGCTCAGGCGCTTGAGCAGGTCGCCGATCTGCGGGCCGCCGCCGTGGACCACCACCGGGTTGATGCCGACCGCCTTCATCAGCACGATGTCGCGGGCGAAGCCGGTTTTCAGCTCGTCGCTTTCCATGGCGTTGCCGCCGTACTTGATCACCAGGGTCTTGCCGACGAACCGGCGGATATAGGGCAGGGCCTCGGAGAGGACCTTGGCGACATTGGTGGCGGCATCACGGTTGAGGGTCATGCAAAGCTCCGCGGGAGTCAAAACGGCAGGGTGAGGTCGGGGGCGATGGTGTTGAGCTGGACGCGGAACAACTCCTGGATGCGCTTGAGCTCGGTTTCGGTCTCGGCTTCGAAGCGCAGCACCAGTACCGGGGTGGTGTTGGAAGCGCGCACCAGGCCCCAGCCCTTGGGATAGTCGACGCGCACGCCGTCCAGGGTGGTGATGTTGGCGTCGCCCCAGTGGCCGTCACGCTGCAGCGCCTCGATGATGCTGAACTTGCTCTCGTCGGTCACCGTGATGTTGATTTCCGGAGTGGAGACGTCATCGGGGAAGGCGGAGAAGACCTTTTCGGCATCGCGTTTGTCCTGGCTGAGGATCTCCAGCAGGCGGGCAGCGCTGTAGATACCGTCGTCGAAACCGAACCAGCGTTCCTTGAAGAAGATGTGTCCGCTCATCTCGCCGGCCAGCAGGGCACCGGTCTCCTTCATTTTCTTCTTGATCAGCGAGTGGCCGGTCTTCCACATCACCGGGCGGCCGCCGTAGCCACTGATCAGCGGGGTCAGGCGGCGGGTGCATTTGACGTCGAAGATGATGTCGGCACCGGGGTTGCGCGACACCACGTCCTTGGCGAACAGCATCAGCAGGCGGTCCGGGTAGACGATGGTGCCGGTGTTGGTCACTACGCCGACGCGGTCGCCGTCGCCGTCGAAGGCCAGGCCCAGGTCGGCGTTTTCGGCCTTGACCTTGGCGATCAGGTCCACCAGATTCTCCGGCTTGCCCGGGTCCGGGTGGTGGTTGGGGAAGTTACCGTCGACCTCGCAGAACAGCGGAATCACTTCGCAGCCCAAGGCTTCGATCAATTGCGGGGCGATGACCCCGGCCACGCCGTTGCCGCAGTCGACCACCACCTTCAGCGGCTTGGCGATGGCGATGTCGTCGCGGATTTGCTTGAAGTAGCGATCGAGCACGTCGATCTGCTCGACGCGGCCGATGCCGCTGGCCAGGTCGTTGGTTTCGATGCGGGTGCGCAGTGCCTGGATCTGTTCGTTGGCCAGGGTGTCGCCGGCTATCACGATCTTGAAGCCGTTGTAGTCGGGCGGGTTGTGGCTACCGGTGAGCATTACCCCGGATTTGCCGGCCAGGATATTGGCGGCGTAATAGAGGACGGGGGTCGGCACCATACCAATGTCGCTGACCTGGCAACCGCAATCGAGCAGGCCCTGGATCAACTGTTGCACCAGCAGCGGGCCGGACAGGCGGCCGTCGCGGCCGACCGACACATGGGGTTCGCCCTTGGCCAGGCTCTCGGAGCCGATGGCGCGGCCGACCCAGTAGGCGGTTTCGGGGGTCAGGCTGTCGCCGACCACACCCCGGATGTCATAGGCACGGAAAATGGTGGCGGGCAGTTTCGGGGCGGTGTGTGGGCTGGTCATAGGGGGCGCTTGCTCCAATCCCAGGAGATCCTGGTCTTCGTCGAGTATGTCGATATCGAGAATATCGGTGTCTTGAAACAGTGGATCGACCAGCGGGGCGGCTGTGGCCGTCGCGGGCGAGGCGTCTGGTAGATTGCTGTCGGCATCCAGATTGACAGCTGGGGCGGTTTTGCGGCGCGGTTGACGCAACAGGCTCTGGGCCAGGCCCTGGAGCGCTGGCAGGTTGAGGCTGAGGCCTTTGACGGCTTTTCCCGCGGAGAGTTCGTGGATCAGTTGGCCCAATTGCAGCGCATCGCCGCGCAGGCGGCGCTGCCAGTCGTTTTGCAGCAGGAACAATCCGAGCAGGGCGCCGGCCAGGGCCAGCAGGCCGGCCAGGACCAGCAGCAGGGGCGAGGCGATCGCCTGGCTCAGAGACGGGCCCGGGGTGAAGCTCAGTTGCCAGTTGGGGTTGCCGGTATCGAAGGCGGTGGCGGAGCCCTGGGCGGCTTGGCCGCGCAGGGCCATGACCTGGGCTGTCGTGTTGCCGAACTGCTGGCTCAGTTGCAGTTGCCCGACTTCCGCGGGCAGCGGCGGCAGTGCGGCCAGCAGGCGCTCCAGGTCGACGGCCAGCAGCAGGGTGCCCTGCGGCGGCTCGTTGTCGTTCAGGCGCAGGGGCGCGGCGCTGTAGACCAGCCAGCGCGTGCCGACCTTATAGGCTTCCGGGGCCGGGAGCTGACCGCTTTCGACGCGGCGCAACAAGTCCAGGGCGGCGAAATTCATCGGCGCCAGGCGGCTGCTGTCCTGATTGGCCTGGCCGGGGGCGTTGAGGTGGGCATCGACCACGCCATCCCAATAGCCGAGGCTGCGTTCGGCCTGGCCGATCTGCGTCCGATCCTGGCTCTGCACGGCTTGCAGCAACTGCGGGTTGCGCGCGGCGGCGCGGGTGTCGGCGAGCAGTTGTGCGAGGCCCTGGCGCAGGGCCGCAGCCTGGCTGCCGCCCCAGGCCTGGGTCAGCTGGGCCTGCTGGCGTTGCTGGGCGCTGCTGAGCAGGCCTAGCCCGAGCAGGGCGCCCGCCAGTATCAGGCCACCGAGGGTCGCGCCCAGGCCAGGCAGCAGCCCGCGCAGATCCAGGCCGCCCAGCTTGTGGCTGCTGACCGGTTTGCCGGGCTTGCCGGGGTCGAGTGCTTGAGCAGTGCGCTTGAAGGGATTCACGTGCAGCCTCCGTGGCGGGTCATGCGAATTTCAGTGGCTGCCGGAATGGCCAAAACCGCCGGCACCGCGCTGGCTTTGATCGAACTCCTCGACCAGTTCGAAATGCGCCTGGACCACCGGCACCAGAATCAGCTGGGCAATGCGTTCGCCGACCGCGATGGTGAAGGCGTCCTGGCCGCGATTCCAGCACGACACCATCAGCTCGCCCTGGTAATCCGAGTCGATCAGGCCGACCAGGTTGCCGAGCACGATGCCATGTTTGTGCCCCAGGCCCGAGCGCGGCAGGATCAGGGCAGCCAGGCCGGGGTCGCCGATATGGATCGACAGGCCGGTGGGCAGCAGCCGGGTCTGGCCGGGTTCGAGGACCAGGTCCTCCTGCAGCATGGCGCGCAGGTCGAGGCCGGCCGAACCCGGTGTGGCGTAGTGCGGCAGCGGGAAGTCCTGGCCGAGGCGGGGGTCGAGAATCTTGGCTTGCAGAGCGTGCATGATTAAACCTGTTGGGCCTGACTCAGGCGTTCGGCGATAAAGGCGATCAGCTGCCGGGCGATCTTGCCCTTGCTGGTCTGGGCGAAGCTGTTCTGCCCCAGGTCGCGATCGATGACGGTAATGGCGTTCTCTTCGCTGTTGAAGCCGATGCTCGGGTTGGCAACGTCGTTGGCCACTATCAGGTCGAGGTTCTTGTCCTTGAGCTTGCGGGCGGCATAGTTCAGCAGGTTCTCGGTCTCGGCGGCGAAGCCGACACTGAAGGGGCGGTCCGCGCGTCCGGCCAGGGTGGCGAGGATATCCGGGTTGCGCACCATTTGCAGGAGCAGGCCGTCACCAGTGCTCGGGTCTTTCTTCAATTTGTGCTGGGCCACAACTTCCGGGCGGTAGTCGGCCACCGCGGCGGCGGCGATCAGCAGGTCGCAGGGCATGGCGGCTTCGCAGGCCGCGAGCATGTCGCGGGCGCTGACCACGTCGATTCGCTCGACCCGGTCCGGGGTCGGTAGGTGCACCGGGCCGCTCACCAGGGTCACCCGGGCGCCGGCCTCGGCCGCCGCCTCGGCCAGGGCAAAGCCCATCTTGCCGGAGCTGTGGTTAGTGATGTAGCGCACGGGGTCGATATTTTCCTGGGTCGGCCCGGCGGTGATCAGTACATGGCGGCCGGTCAGGCTCTTGCGCTGAAAACAGTCGGCGGCCCGTTGGACCAGATCGTCGGCCTCCAGCATGCGCCCCGGGCCGACGTCGCCGCAGGCCTGGCTGCCGGCACCGGGGCCGAACAGGTGCAGGCCGCGGGCGCTGAGCAGGCTGCTGTTGGCCTGGGTCGCGGGGTCGCGCCACATGGCCTGGTTCATGGCCGGGGCCAGGGCCACGGGGGCGTCGGTGGCCAGCACCAGGGTGGTCAACAGGTCATCGGCGACGCCCTGGGCCAGGCGTGCCATCAGGTCGGCGGTGGCCGGGGCGATCAATACCAGGTCGGCCCAGCGGGCCAGTTCGATATGGCCCATGGCCGCTTCGGCGGCTGGATCGAGCAGGTCCAGATGAACCGGGTGACCCGACAGGGCCTGCAGGGTCAGCGGCGTGATGAATTCGCGCCCGCCCCGGGTCATCACCACGCGGACCTCGGCGCCCTGGTCGCGCAGGCGGCGAACCAGCTCGGCGCTCTTGTAGGCGGCGATGCCGCCCCCGACGCCGAGGACGATGCGTTTTCGATACAGCCGCTGCATAGGCCTGCCTTGTATAAGCGGAAAAGGATGTCGCGGTGACGACGCCTCCCCAGGCCAATCACCGCGCAAAAAGTTGGGCTAAGATAGCACAGCACCCGCAGCGGAACAGCGGGCCGGCTCGACAGGGAGGCGCCATGAGCATTCGCCAGTGGCCCGCGGCGGAACGCCCGCGGGAGAAGCTGCTCGACCAGGGTGCGGCGATGTTGAGCGATGCCGAACTGCTGGCCATTTTCTTGCGCACCGGGGTCGCCGGTCAGAGTGCCGTCGACCTGGCGCGCCAACTGCTGCTGGCTTTTGGCGGGTTGCGCGCGTTGCTCGAGGCCGACCAGGCGAGCTTTATCGGGCACCGGGGGCTGGGTACGGCCAAATTCGCCCTGTTACAGGCGGTGCTGGAGATGGCGCGTCGGCATCTGGCCGAGCGCCTGCGCCGCGATTCGGCCCTGGAGAGCCCCCAGGCGGTGCGCGATTACCTCAAGGCCCTGTTGCGCCACGAACCCCATGAGGTCTTCGGCTGCCTGTTTCTCGACGCCAAGCATCGGGTGTTGGCCTTCGAGGCGCTGTTCCAGGGCTCCATCGACAGTGCCAGCGTCTACCCGCGGCAGGTGGTCAAGCGCGCCCTGGCGCACAATGCCGCCGCGCTGATCCTGACCCACAACCACCCTTCCGGGGTGGCCGAGCCCAGTCAGGCGGATCGGCTGCTGACCCAGCGCCTGAAGGAGGCCCTGGCGCTGGTCGATGTGCGGGTGCTTGACCA
>DATDTH010000050.1:0-3472 GCA_035290985.1 Pseudomonas sp.
TGCAGAAAAATAGCAGCGGTTTCGACAAGGCTGACACCATGGAAGCCCTGGCCGGCAACCTGTGCCGCTGCACCGGCTACCGCCCGATTATCGATGCCGCCGAACAGGCCTGCTGCCAGAAGCAGCCAGACCAGTTTGACGCTGCCGAAGCGCAAACCGTCGCGCAACTGAAAGCCATCGCCCCGCAGGATACTGCCGAGCTCAACAGTGGCGACAAACGCTGCCTGTTGCCGCTGACCGTGGCGGACCTGGCCGATATCTATGCATCCAACCCGGAAGCGCGCCTGCTGGCTGGCGGCACTGACCTGGCCCTGGAAGTCACCCAGTTCCACCGCGAACTGCCGGTGATGATCTACGTTGGCCATATCGAAGCGATGAAGCGCGTTGAAGTAACCGCCGAGAGCATCGAAATCGGTGCTGCAACCGCCCTGTCCGATTGCTACGCCGCTCTGGCTCAGGACTACCCAGACTTTGGCGAACTGCTGCACCGCTTCGCCTCTTTGCAAATCCGCAACCAGGGCACCCTGGGCGGCAACATCGGCAACGCCTCGCCGATTGGCGACGCCCCGCCGCTGCTGATCGCCCTCGGCGCGCAGATCCTGCTGCGCAAGGGCGACAGCAGCCGCACCCTGGCCCTGGAGGACTACTTCCTCGACTACCGCGTCACCGCGCGCCAGGACAGCGAGTTCATCGAGAAGATCATAGTGCCGCGGGCCACGGCCAGCCGGACCTTCCGCGCCTACAAGGTCTCCAAGCGCCTGGACGACGACATCTCGGCGGTCTGCGCCGCGTTCAACCTGCGCATCGAAGCCGGGGTGGTGCAGGAAGCCCGCGTCGCCTTCGGTGGCATGGCGGCCATTCCGAAACGCGCCGCGGCCTGCGAAGCGGCCCTGGTCGGCTCGGCCTGGTACCCGGGCGTGATCGAACGCGCCTGCGAGGCCCTGGCCGAGGACTTCACGCCGCTCTCGGACTTCCGCGCCAGCAAGGAATACCGCCTGCTGACCGCGCAAAACCTGCTGCGCAAGTACTTCCTCGAGTTGCAAACCCCTGACGTCGAAACCCGGGTGACCGCCTATGTCTAACCACCACGTGAGCAAAACCCAGGAAGAGCTGACCGCGCTCTTCCAGCAGGACCTGAGCACCGGCGTCGGCCGCAGCGTCAAGCACGACAGCGCGGAAAAACACGTAACCGGGGCGGCCACCTATATCGACGACCGCCTGGAGTTTCCCAACCAGCTGCACGTCTATGCCCGCATGAGCGACCGCGCCCACGCGCGCATCCTCAGCATCGACACCGCGCCCTGCTACGCCATCGAAGGCGTGACCCTGGTCATCACCAGCAAGGACGTGCCGGGCCAGCTGGATATCGGCGCCGTGGTCCCCGGCGATCCGCTGCTGGCGGACGGCCTGGTGGAATACGTCGGCCAGCCGATCCTCGCCGTGGCCGCCAAGGACCTGGACACCGCCCACAAGGCGGCCATGGCCGCGCTTATCGAGTTCGAAGACCTGGAACCGGTGCTGGATGTCGAAGATGCCCTGCGCAAGAAGCACTTCGTGCTCGACAGCCACCAGCACAAGCGCGGCGACTCGGCGGCGGCACTGGCCAGCGCGCCACGCCGGCTGCAGGGCAAGCTGCATATCGGTGGCCAGGAACATTTCTACCTGGAGACCCAGGTCTCCTCGGTGATGCCCAGCGAAGACGGCGGCATGATCGTCTACTGCTCGACCCAGAACCCCACCGAAGTGCAGAAGCTGGTGGCCGAAGTACTGGGCGTGGCCATGCACAAGATCGTCATCGACATGCGCCGCATGGGCGGTGGTTTCGGCGGCAAGGAAACCCAGGCCGCGGGACCTGCCTGCATCTGCGCGGTGATCGCCCACCTCACCGGGCGGCCGACCAAGATGCGCCTGCCGCGGGTCGAAGACATGCAGATGACCGGCAAGCGCCACCCCTTCTTCGTCCAGTACGACGTGGGCTTCGATGACGACGGCCGCCTGCACGGCATCCAGATGGAGCTGGCGGGCAACTGCGGCTACTCGCCGGACCTGTCCGGCTCGATCGTCGACCGCGCCATGTTCCATTCCGACAACGCCTATTACCTGGGCGATGCCACCATCAACGGCCATCGCTGCAAGACCAACACCGCGTCGAACACCGCCTACCGCGGCTTCGGCGGCCCCCAGGGCATGGTCGCCATCGAGGAGGTGATGGACGCCATCGCCCGCACCCTGGGCAAGGACCCGCTGGACGTGCGCAAGGCCAACTACTACGGCAAGACCGAGCGCAACGTCACCCACTACCATCAGACCGTGGAAGACAACCTGCTGGAGGAAATGACCGCCGAGCTGGAAGCCAGCAGCGACTATGCCCTGCGTCGCGAGCAGATCCGCGCCTTCAACGCCGCCAGCCCGGTACTGAAGAAAGGCCTGGCGCTGACCCCGGTGAAGTTCGGTATCTCCTTTACCGCCACCTTCCTCAACCAGGCCGGCGCGCTGATCCACATCTACACCGACGGCAGCATCCACCTCAACCACGGCGGCACCGAGATGGGCCAGGGCCTGAACACCAAGGTCGCCCAGGTGGTGGCCGAGGTGTTCCAGGTCGATATCGGGCGCATCCAGATCACCGCGACCAACACCGACAAGGTGCCCAACACCTCGCCGACCGCCGCCTCCAGCGGCACCGACCTGAACGGCAAGGCCGCGCAGAACGCCGCCGAGATCATCAAGCAGCGCCTGGTGGAATTCGCCGCCCGCCATTACCAGGTGACCGAGGCCGACGTGGCGTTCAGCAACGGCCAGGTGCGGGTGCGCGACCGTTTCCTGTCGTTCGAGGAGTTGATCCAGCAGGCCTATTACGGCCAGGTGTCGCTGTCCAGCACCGGTTTCTACCGCACCCCGAAGATCTTCTACGACCGCAGCCAGGCACGCGGCCGACCGTTCTACTACTACGCCTTCGGCGCCGCCTGCGTCGAGGTGCTGGTGGACACCCTGACCGGCGAATACAAGATGCTGCGCACCGACATCCTCCACGACGTCGGCGCCTCGCTGAACCCGGCCATCGACATCGGCCAGGTGGAAGGCGCCTTCGTCCAGGGCATGGGCTGGCTGACCATGGAAGAGCTGGTGTGGAACGCCAAGGGCAAGCTGATGACCAACGGCCCGGCCAGCTACAAGATCCCGGCCGTGGCCGACATGCCGCTGGACCTGCGGGTCAAGCTGGTGGAGAACCGCAAGAACCCGGAAGACACGGTGTTCCACTCCAAGGCCGTCGGCGAGCCGCCCTTTATGCTCGGCATCGCCGCCTGGTGTGCCCTCAAGGATGCGGTCGCCAGCCTGGCCGACTACCGCGCGCAACCGGCGATCGACGCGCCGGCCACGCCGGAGCGGGTGCTCTGGGGCGTGCAGCAGATGCTGGCGCTGCAAAAGACCGCGGCCGTTGCCGCGCAAACCGCGGCCGAGCCGGCCTGAG
>DATDTH010000051.1:0-4803 GCA_035290985.1 Pseudomonas sp.
CACCGAATACCGCCTGCTGCAATTCTTCATGACCCACCAGGAGCGCGCCTACACCCGCGGCCAGTTGCTCGACCAGGTCTGGGGCGGCAACGTCTATGTCGAGGAGCGCACCGTCGACGTGCATATCCGCCGCCTGCGCAAGGCCCTGGGCGAAGCCTACGAGAATCTGGTGCAAACCGTGCGCGGCACCGGGTATCGTTTCTCCACCAAGAGCTGAAGACCGGCCCGCAACGGCCGCCGATAAGGATCTCCCGTGAATCAGAACTGGCGCGGCGCCGTCGTACGCCACCTGCTCCTGCTGGTGGGTGGCAGCCTGCTGCTGGGCTTAGTCAGCGGCCAGTACGCCTGGGCCCTAGTGCTGGGCCTGAGCCTCTACCTGGGCTGGACCCTGCGCCAACTGCTGCGCCTGTACCGCTGGCTGAAACAGCGCAAGCCCGACGAGCCGCCACCCGACGGCCATGGCCTGTGGGGCGAGGTGTTCGACAGCATCTACCACCTGCAACGCCACGACCTGCGCGTGCGTGGCCGCCTGCAGGCGGTGATCGATCGGGTCCAGGAGTCCACCGCCGCCCTCAAGGACGCGGTGATCATGCTCGACAGCGAGGGCAACCTGGAGTGGTGGAACCGTGCCGCCGAACGCCTGCTCGGCCTGCAGACACCCCAGGACAGCGGCCAGTCGGTGACCAACCTGGTGCGCCACCCGCGCTTCAAGGACTATTTCGAGCAGGGCAACTACCAGGACGCCCTGGAACTGCCTTCGCCCATCAATGACCGCCTGCGCCTGCAATTCCAGATCACCCGCTACGGCAACCAGGACCACCTGATGCTGGTGCGCGACGTCACCCGCGTTTATCAGCTGGAACAGATGCGCAAGGACTTCGTGGCCAATGTCTCCCACGAACTGCGCACCCCGCTGACGGTGATAGCGGGCTACTTGGAGACCCTGCTGGACAATGTCGAGGACGTGAATCCACGTTGGCAGCGTGCCCTGCAACAGATGCAGCAACAGGGCGGGCGGATGCAGAACCTGCTCAACGACCTGCTGCTGCTGGCGAAGCTGGAAGCCACCGACTACCCCTCGGACAACCAGCCGGTGGCCGTCGCCCCGCTGCTCCAGTCGATCCAGAGCGACGCCCTGGCGCTGTCGGGCGAGCGTCACCGCATCGAGCTGGACGCCGATCCCCAGTTGCGGCTCAAGGGCAGCGAGACCGAGCTGCGCAGCGCCTTTTCCAACCTGGTGTTCAACGCGGTCAAGTACAGCCCCAATGCCGGAGAAATCCGCATTCGCTGGTGGGCCGACGAGCAGGGCGCGCACCTGAGCGTGCAGGACCAGGGCCTGGGTATCGAGGCCAAACACCTGCCGCGCCTGACCGAACGCTTTTACCGGGTCGACTCCAGCCGCGCCTCCAACACCGGCGGCACCGGCCTGGGCCTGGCGATCGTCAAGCATGTGCTGCTGCGCCATCGGGCACGCCTGGATATCCGCAGCGACCCGGGGCGGGGCAGCACCTTCACCTGCCATTTCCCTAGCGCCCAGATGATCTCCCGCTGATGCCTTCAGCCGCGCGGCCCTGGCTGGGCCGCCTGCGTGCCTGGCTGCTGGCCGGCGCGTTGCTGAGCCTGCTGGCGCCCCTCGGCAGCGCACTGGGGCGCCTGGATTGGCGCCTGGAGTTGTTCAGCCACTTCCTGCCCCATGCCTGCATCGCCCTGCTGTTGGCCGGGCTGGTGCTGCGTCCGCCCTGGCTGCGCCTCGGCTTTCTCGCGGCCGGGCTGGGCGGCCTCGTCCCGATCGCCCTGACCCTGGCGCTGCCCTTCGGCCCATCGCAACGGCTGCCGGCCCTGCCCGCGCCGGGTACGCTTCGCGCCATGAGTTTCAACCTCAACCTGGACAACCGGGACATGCCGGCGGTGGCCCGGCAGATCGAACAGGCAGGGCCCGACCTGCTGCTGTTGATCGAGGTGACCCCGGCGCAGTGGCAGGCCCTGGCCGCCCTGCGCCGGACCTATCCCCATGGCTGCGGCCAGCCACGCAACGACCCCTTCGGCATGGCCCTGCTGTCCCGCCTGCCGCTGCGCGACTGTGTCGTCGAAGGCGAACTGCCCACCATAGTCGCGCGTCTGGCCGAGCGCCCCCTGACCCTGGTCGGCCTGCACCCACCACCACCCCTCAACACTGAACTCGCCGGGATCCACCAGCAGCAACTGCGCCATTGGGGAACGCGGCTGGCCAACCGCGCCGAGGTGGTGCTGCTCGGCGACCTCAACCTCACGCCCTGGTCGCCCTGGTACCGGGACTTGCTCGCCACCACCGGCCTGCAGGATGCCCGCGCCGGACGCGGCTATTACGCCACCTGGCCCGCGCCACTGGGCGCCGTTGGCCTGCCCCTGGACCAGGCCCTGCTCGGTGCCGACTGGCGGGCACTCGGACTCGAAACACGCCCCGCCGCGGGCTCCGATCACCGTGCCCTGGTGCTCGACCTGGCGCCGCGCACCCCGTGAAGCGCCCAAGCCCTAAGGCCGCCAGGCCGCGCAGCCGATTCGCCGGCCTCAGCCATAAGGGTTAAACTGCTGCGCTTGGCCAGCCGTACCCCAGCCTGGCAAAAATCCTGCTTGGCATACCACCCTCACTTTTTCGGAACCGCTGAATCACCGTTATGGACCCTTCCCCCAGTTACGCCGCCGCCTCCTATTTCGCCGATATCGGCCTTATCCTCTTCGCCCTGTTCCTGGTGCTGCTCAACGGTTTCTTCGTTGCCGCGGAATTCGCCATCGTCAAACTGCGCGCCACCCGGGTCGAGGCCATCGCCGCCAAGAACGGCTGGCGCGGGCATATCCTGCGCACCGTACACAACCAGTTGGACGCCTACCTGTCGGCCTGCCAGCTGGGCATCACCCTAGCCTCCCTCGCCCTCGGCTGGGTCGGCGAGCCGGCCTTCGCCCACCTGCTGGAGCCACTGCTCGGCGCCATCGGCATCGAGTCGGACAAGCTGGTGCATGGCATCGCCTTCTTCTGCGCCTTCTTCATCATTTCCTACCTGCACATAGTGGTCGGCGAGCTGGCGCCCAAGTCCTGGGCGATCCGCAAGCCCGAACTGCTGTCGCTCTGGACCGCCGCGCCGCTCTACCTGTTCTATTGGGCCATGTACCCGGCCATCTACCTGCTCAACGCCAGCGCCAACGCCATACTGCGGATCGCCGGCCAAGGCGAGCCAGGGCCGCACCACGAACACGCCTACAGCCGCGAAGAACTCAAACTGATCCTGCACTCCAGCCGCGGCCAGGACCCCAGCGACCAGGGCATGCGCGTACTGGCCTCGGCGGTGGAAATGGGCGAGCTGGAGGTGGTGGACTGGGCCAACTCCAAGGAAGACCTGGTCAGCCTGGAGCATGACGCGCCGCTCGGCGATATCCTCGCCCTGATCCGTAGGCATAAGTACAGCCGCTACCCCGTCTACGACAAGACCAAGGCCGATTACGTCGGCCTGCTGCACATCAAGGACCTGCTGCTGGCCCTGGCCGGCCTGGACCGCCTGCCGGAATCCTTCAACCTCGACGAGCTGACCCGGCCCCTGGAGCGGGTGTCCAAACACATGCCCCTGAGCCGCCTGCTGGAACAATTCCGCCAGGGCGGCGCGCACTTCGCCCTGGTCGAGGAAGGCGATGGCAAGGTGATCGGCTACCTGACCATGGAAGACGTGCTGGAAGTGCTGGTCGGCGATATCCAGGACGAACACCGCAAGGCCGAGCGCGGCATTCTCGCCTACCAGCCGGGCAAGCTGCTGGTGCGCGGCGACACGCCGCTGTTCAAGGTCGAGCGCCTGCTGGGCCTGAACCTCGACCATGTCGAGGCCGAGACCCTGGCCGGGCTGATCTACGAGACCCTGAAGCGGGTACCGGAAGAGGAAGAAGTGCTGGAAGTCGAAGGCCTGCGCATCATCGTCAAGAAGATGAAGGGACCGAAAATCGTACTGGCCAAGGTGCTGAAGCTGGACTGATGCCTTCCCGACTCACGCCTCCCGGCGCGCAGTCCAGCGACAGTCCACCGCTTTTGGCCGCGGCCTGCATTCTCCATTGAACGCCCCACTGGTGTACTGCCTTCGGCGAGTACACCCTACCTGGACGGCAGCCCTTCCCAGCCGACGAGCTTCCACGGGCATCACCGAAGCGCGTTACGTAGCGCGGAATGGGAGGCGTGACGGCAGCGGCTTATTCGCCGCCTATGGCGAAATTCGGCAGGCTGTTCACCGGCTGGTTGAAGTCGTAGGGAATCGACTCCAGGGCCAGGCCGACATTGCGCTGCACCACGAAGTGCAGGTGCGGCCCGGTGCTGTTGCCGGTATTGCCAGAGCGCCCGAGTTGCTCGCCCAGCTCGATGCGCCGCCCCTCCTGGACCGCCACCGAGCCGCGCATCAGGTGCAGGTAGACGCCCATGGTGCCGTCGTCGTGGAGGATGCGCACGAAGTTGCCGGACGGGTTGTTGCCCCGGCCGCTCTGGCGGTTCTCGGTCTTCACCACCATGCCGGCACGGGCGGCGACTATGGGCGTGCCTTCGGGCATGGCGATGTCGAGGGCATAGCGACCCTTGGCGGTAAAATGGCTGTACTTGCCGTTCGCCCCCTGGCTCAGGCGGAAGGGCCCACCGCGCCAAGGCAAGGGGTAGCGGTATAGCAAGGGCTGCAACCGCGGGTCGCCGAGGGCATAGCGCAGCTTGGGGGTATAGCGCAGGGGCTTGGTCGGATCCCGGGCGGCCAGGGTGGCCAAACGGATATGACTGCGCGGCGGCAGCACCCAGCGGATCGGCTT
>DATDTH010000052.1:0-4299 GCA_035290985.1 Pseudomonas sp.
CGCCTCCGACGGACACGGCCTTGCGACCCAAGCCCTGGTGGCCCTGTTGGTCGATGAAGCCGAACGCCAGACCGAACCCGAGGCGAGCGGGCAGCTGTGGCAGGAGGCCCTGCACCATGCCGAAAGCTACCTCACGCACTATGCCGCCGATCAAGCACCGGAGTTGGGTGCGCAGTTGCATCACTTCGTCGGTGAGACTCTGCTGCGGCTCGATCCGCCGGATTGGGCTGACGCCGAGGAGCACCTGCAGCACGCCGCCGAGGCCGGACACAGCCAAGCCATGGGCATCCTGGCTTCGTGTGTCTATCGCGACCGCGCGAGCCCGCTGCGCGACCTGCGGCAATCGGTGCGCTGGGCCTGGCGTTATGCCGAGGCCCAAGGGCTGATCAAGTCGGCGACCCGCGGCTGGCCACGCTGGCTATTCGCCGCGCTCTGGTTGTTGCGCCGCGGTTGAGGCAAGCTGCCCCTTCGATACGTGGATTTCACCCGCCCGATAGCGCTTCGGCGAAGCCCATAGGCAGTACGCGCCACCGTACAAGTAGGGTGTACTCGCCGAATGCAGTACACCAAAGGGAGCACTATGTGGAATGTAGGCCACGGCCAAAAGCGGTGGACTGTCGCTGAACTACGCGCCGAGCGTAGCGACGCCCGGTCCACCCTACATCCTCGTTGCACAGGGCTCGTGTTCGCCGAGCCGTAAGACGGTATCGACGCGGAGAAACTCGCAGCATTGCGGCGGGTGCCGACCTCCCGGCTGAACACACGGCGCACCCTACGACAAGCCCATCGCCAGCAAGCTCTCTTCTCATGCCCGACTGCGATTCGCCCAGAGTTCTGCGGCAACGGGTTAGCGTCTGACTCAGCTCTGCACCTTGTTCCTCGCCAGCAGAACCAGCGCCAAACCACCCACCCAGATTACCGACGCGCCGTAGTTGATTCGCTGGTACAGCCCGAACCCAGTGCCCGCCTCGAGCGCCTGCCCCATCAGCGGCAGGACCGCGATGGCGACCACCGTACAGATCAGCGAGAAGTAGGCAAAGCCCTTGCGAGCCAGCAAGGGTTTCGCCAGGAAGATCCAGATCGCGCTCGCCAGCACCAGGGTCAGGAACATCGCGAGGCCGGCGAGGTTATGAATATTCTGGGTCGGCGAGGGTCGCTCCAGGCCGCAGCCCAGGTCGCAGGAAAAATAGCCGGTAGCCAGGCTGGCGATGCCGTGGAGCGCGATTAACACGCCGGTCAACCTGGCCCACTTCGACGACTTGAAACTGGCGAAGATCGCCAGGCCGAATACGACGAATAAAATGCCGAGTGGGTAGTTATTCAGCATGGGCGAGAGCCACTGAGTGGGGGCCCCCTGCGCACCCAATGCGCTCATCGCCTGGTGGACATGGCTGTATCCCGGATAAAGCCAAGCCGTCACGGCAACGCCGATAGCCAGCCAGAAGGGGATCACCAGACCTGCCACATATCCGCCTTTGATCATTTCCTTGTTCAAACCCTTACTCCCTGTTCGGCCTTGTCGATACGACCGCAGCCACTGATCGGGATAGATGATGCGGGGAAAGCCGGTTCGGATCCAGCATGAAAGGTTCGCCCCCATATCGCGGCATCGACCAAATCGCCAGCCCTGCAAGTCCGCCCGGCACCGATTCGCCTAGAAACGCGTTTTAAATCGCCACCTCTGCCGATCGCTCCTATATTGAGGACATGCCAGGTTGATGGCAGGCCAGTTGCCCGCAACTGGTAATCGCTTCATGGAGGAAACGATGATGATCCGCTTCAGGAGTAAACCTTTCGCAGCCCTTTGCTATCGCTATCGCAGCATCCAGGAACTGCAGGAAGACCTGCGGGGCCCCGCCGATATCAAGGACTGCGACGCCTGGGGGCTGACCGCCCAGGAATGGCGCGCCCAGGTCAAGCTGGCGCTGAAGGCGAAAATGCAGAACGACGCGGCCTGAGTTCCACCCTGCCCGCCAAACCCGCGCGGGTCTGGTTGTCCGTCAACCGTTCACCACCCAAGTGTCTCAGCTCTTATTCGTCATACCCACGAAGGCCTGGATAAGCCTTGGCGCAATCCGGGGCTGCGAGTTTCGCCGAAGCGCTGCGCTGCGGTGCGCACAGCGCAGCGACGCCCGGCGCACCCTACAAAAGCGCCTCGGGGATAACCTCGGTAAAACGCTCCAGCTGCATTTCCCGCAGGCGGCTCAGGGTGCGGCGAAAGGCAAAGGACAGGTAGCCCTCGGTGTACAGGGCCTCGAGCGGCACCTGGGCCTCCAGATAGAGGGGAATCCGGCGGTCGTAGCACTCATCCACCAGGGCGATGAAACGCCGCACGCTGTCATCATGCACCGCCAGCGCCGGCAACTGCCGGTCGCCGGCCAGCACCCGCTCGACCCCATCCTCGGTGCCCCGGGCAATCCTGCCGACTTTTTGCCGACCACTCAGGGCGGGCACCTCGCCGAGCAATATGGCCGAGAAGCGGTCGCACAGGGCAATGAAATCGAAGGCTGCCAAGGGCTGCTCGCACAGGGCGGCATAGCGGCACCAGAGCACCGTCTCGCTGTGCCCCAGCGCGGCGAGGGGACGGCGGCCCAGTTCGAGGGGTTCGCTGGAAAGGGGCTGGCCCAGGGTCAGGTGGCGAAACACCGCCTCCAGGGCACTGGGCCGCTCGGCTTGGGCGAGCCAGTAACGCGGATGTTGCTCACCCGGATGCAGGCGATGGTCCTGGCCACCATCCACGCCGACAACCACCATATGCCGGTTGATGGCCGCGACGGCTGGCAGGAAGCGCTGGCGGTTGAAACCCTCGGCATACAGCTGCTCCGGCGGCTGATTGGAGGTGGCGACCACCACCACGCCCTGCTCGAACATCAGCCGCAGCAGCCCCCCGAGGATAATGGCGTCGCCTATGTCGCTGACGAACAGCTCGTCGAAACAGAGCACCCTCACCTCTTCGCTCAAGCCGCGGGCCAGGGCCTGCAGCGGATCGGGCGTGCCGGTCAACTGGAACAAGCGCATATGCACCCAGCGCATGAAGTGATGGAAATGCTGGCGTCGAGCCGGCACCCGCAGGCTCCGATGAAAGCTGTCCATCAGCCAGGTCTTGCCCCGCCCGACCGGGCCCCAGAGGTAGACCCCGGCGATCGGCTGCCCGCCCGCGCCATCCCGATGCAGGGCCTCATGGCAGCGCTGCAGCGCCTGGGCGGCCTGCCATTGGGCGGCGTCCCACTCGAAGCCTTGCCGGTCGATGGCCCGCTGGTAGGCCGCCAGGGGCGGCAAAAGATCCATCATGAAATATGGTTCACCACGGGGAGATAAAGGGCAGCGGATTTTACCCCAGGGCGGTAGTCTTGCAGCGCCGAATTCGCCCCCCTGCCGGACTCGATGTCGCGCAAAGGGCCGCGCACACAGAACGTCCGTTGAAACTGCACTAGGATGGCGGCTTCTCCCGCACAAGAAGCTGCCCATGGCCTCCGAATCGACGCCCTCCCTGGACGAAAAAAGCCTGTCGCGGCTGCTCCTCGAACTGCTCTGGCAGATCACCGCCCTGGTCTTGCCCATGGTGCTGGTGGCCATGCTGCCGCCCCTGCTGGCCTTCGCCCTGGTGCTGGGCTGTGCCGGCCTGATGGGGCTATTCACGCGACTGGGCTTCGAGCGTCTGGCCAAGGGCTGCGCGCGCCTGATGACCAGCACCGTGTTCGGCCTGGGTTTCAGCCTGGCCCGGGTGCTGCCGGAGTACTGGAACATCATCGGCGCCTTCGTCAGCATTTTCGGCGGGCTGGCCTGCGTCAGCACCTGGGAGCAGCGCCTCGGCCTGGCGTCCACCCCGGCCGGTCCGGCGCCCAGCGCCTGGGGCGGCGGCGAACCGCGGCAGACGCCCGAGGGCGAGCCGATCCGGGTATTCAACCTGGGCGAGATCGCCATGGGCGGACCGACCTATTGCGACTACCTGTTTCCCGACGGTGTGCTGCTCGAAGGCCTGGGCTCCTCGGCACGCTTTTCCAACGACGGGCGCTACTTCGCCGCGCCAGTCCCCTCGCGGGATACCTGGGGCCTGGTGATTCTCGACCGCGCGCAGCGACGCCTGTATCGCTGCCTCGACACGGGCCACTTCTGGGAGCTGGATGAGTTCACCGACCAGGCCCTGACCGGCCGCTACAGCCCGTTGGTGGAGAACGCGTCGCGGCAGGCGCGCCTGGAGGACCTGCTGCAGGCCGCCGAGGCGGTGGACCTGGTCGCGGTGGCCGACCTCTGGCTGGAGCCCGGCGACTGGCAGGCGAACCTCGCCCTGGACCGCTT
>DATDTH010000053.1:0-2302 GCA_035290985.1 Pseudomonas sp.
GTTGCGTGCGATCTGCAGCAGCCAGGTCTGGAAGCGTGCCTCGGGTCGCCAGCGAGGCAGGGCCTGATAGGCGCGGATGAAGGTTTCCTGGGTCAGATCGGCGGCATCGTTGGAGCCGCCGAGCAGGCGCCGGATGAAATGGAATACGCGCGCCTGGTGCTCGCGCACCAGATCGGCGAAGGCCTGGCGGTTGCCTGCCGCTGCCTGCTGGATGAGATCGTTCTCGCTTTCGTTCATTACTCGACTTCAGTGGGCGAAAGTCCGGCTGCACCGTGCCGACGGTCCTTGGGTATAACGCCACGGCACCAGAAATGTTCCGGCTGTTTTTTCTTCAGCGCGGAATCTTCACCCGATCCTCGTCGAAGTCACCTTGCTCGGCGTCTCGGTGGCAGGCCACGCAGTTGAAGCGGCCGCCCACCGATTCGCGGCGAAACTTGGCTTCGCTTACTTCGTCGTGCTTGTGCTCGAACCAGCGCGTCTGGCTGATGCGAGGCGGCTCGCCGGCGGTCGGCGACGGTTCCACCGGCAGGCGGTTGACCGTCGAGGCGCGCAGCAGGAAGTCGAGGAGTTCACGTTCCTGCGCCGGGTCCAGCGTGGCGTTGCTGCCGTAGTGCTCGTCGAGTGTCTGCATCTGCTGGCGCCAGGCATCGGCCGGCAGCAAGCCCGGCGCATAGAGCATATGGCAGGCGGAGCATTCTTCTTTCCATCCCAGCGGCGCGTCGCTCGGTACTGCCAGGCGCTTGGGACGCTTGTAGGACTGGCGGTCGTCGTTATCGGCGAAGCTGAGGCCGGCCAGTGCCATCAGGCCTAGCCCGGCGATGGCAACCATGGGTGCGATCTTCATGGTGCGTTCCTATTTGATGCTGTTGATCCAGCTAATGAAGTCGCCCTTTTCCTGCGCGGTGCATTCGCGGGCATAGACGTCGTCGCAGTTGCGGCGGAACCACTTCTCGACCTTCTTCAAGTCGGTGAAACGTTCAGGATTGGCTGCCGGCGCCAGCGGATCGACCGTGCGGTGGGCAGGCGTCTTGCCAGGCTTGAGCGGGTCGGCGGTGTGGCAGGTGGTACAGCTCATGGACTTGCCGTCGCGCTGCTCCTCGGCGAAATACAGCGCCTTGCCGCGCTCGGCGGAGAAACCGGCGAAGGTTGCGTCCTGCTGGCGAGCCTGGGCGGCGTAGCCGGGTAGCAGCGGGTGTTCGGTTTCGGCCAAGGCCGGGAGGCTCAGGCAGCAAGTCAGGACGACGATCCAGGGGGCTTTCATGGCGCTCTCCGATTGGGAATGCGCCCAGCTTAGCCACGCTGCCTTACACGAAGCTGAACAGCCGCCGCTGCGGCATTCAGTTTCGCTTCAGCTCGCGGGTTTACAACGATGGCATACATTCACAGAGGATCGCCGTCGTGGCTGCTTTCAACCGTTTCCGTCTATTCCACTGGCTGCTGGCCGGTCTCTTTCTTGGGGTCTACTTGAGCGGCGATGATGCTGAGTCGCTACATATCTGGCTGGGCTATGGCCTGGTGGTGTTACTGGTGTGGCGTCTGCTGATTGTGCCGCTGCGTCTGCGTGGTTTTCCAAAGCTTTTGCCGCCGAAGGGGAAATGGCGCAAGCCGGACCTGTTGACCATCGGCAAGTGGCTAACGGCGGCTGCGCTGGTCAGTTTCGCCATTGCCAGCCTGGTCGGTCTGGGCATGGTCGATAATGGCGACGTGCTGGCCGAGTTACCGGGCGTGGGGCCGGATGTATTCGGTGCCGCCAGCGATATCGATTTCATCGGCTGGATGGGCGATGCCGAAGAGGTGCATGAGTTCTTCGCCAACCTGGGGCTGGGACTGATTGGTCTGCACGTCGTCTATGTGCTGCTGTTCCGCCGCAAGGCGGTGTGGCCGATGCTGCGCGGCGCGTCCGAGTCAGGGCCGGTCGGCGCTTCGGACAAGAGTTCGAGCGCTTTTGCTCCGGCTCAGGCTTCTGCCGCTATTCCTGCCTCCGGCGAGTTCACCCGCCTGCGCATTGCCTCGCGTCAGACCGAAACTGCCGACAGCTGCTCGTTCACCCTGCAGGTTCCGGCTGGCCAGCGTGCTCGTTTTGCCGCGCGGCCTGGGCAGTTTCTTACCCTGAAAGTACCCTATGGCGAGGCGCCGTTGATGCGCTGCTACTCGCTGTCGCAACGGCCGCAAGAGGGTGGAGCGCTGCGTATCACCATCAAGCGAGTGCCTGGCGGGCGGGCGTCGAACTGGCTGCTGGATAACCTGCACGCGGGCGACTGCATCGAGGTGCTGCAGCCGGCCGGCGTGTTCGTGCCGCGCA
>DATDTH010000054.1:0-2066 GCA_035290985.1 Pseudomonas sp.
TACATCCGGTCCTTGAATTTCCCAAACCACATCCCCAGGCCGCCTAACACCAGCCCCATGAGCAGGACAATCCCTGCGATCACGCTGTAGCCGACCGCCGGCCCTGCCTGCTGGACGAGCTGGTAGAGCCAAGCCATCACGGGTGCGTTCACCGCGTGGCCCAATGGCTCAAACAGCGTCGAGTAGCGGCTGCGGTCCGGAAAGCCGGGATCAGGTGCGGTCAAGAGCGGCACGAACAGCGCCACCGAAAGCAACAGGCCCAAGCCCATATGGAGCGCAGCCGAAGCCAGCGTCGGCGCTTTCGGGCCGGCCTTCGCCGTCAGCATCGCCTTCACTTTCTGAGGAATCGGCGAGCCCAGGAGAAAATAGCCCGCCAGCAGCAGGCTGCCCCACAAGTTCGGGATATCCTTGAGCGTAAATTTGGTGATGCGCCGGTGGCTCCACTCTTCCCAGGGCCAGTACCACTCCCAGTTGGGGCCGCGGCAGTAGGTCCCGATGAAGATGAGCACAAACCACATCACGGTGCCCAGGACGAACGCAAACACCGCGAAGGGACGCTCCTGCGGATACCAGATGGGCAGGAGCCCCACACGCTTCCAGCGCATCTTCGCCCAGTAGCCTACCCCCCTCGGGTTGGTGTCCACGTACGGGATGGCCATGAGGCCGACCATAATGAGCGTCGGCAGGACGACGCCGGCGATCCAGGGATCGAAATAGACCAGCAACTCCTGCAGGCCCACGAAATACCATGGCGCCTTTGAGGGGTTGGGCGTCACATTCAGGTTTGCCTCAGCCTCCAAGGGGGCGTTCATCAGCAGCGACCAGGCAAAGAGGATCACGGTGACCAGCAATGCGGCGAGGAATTCGCGCGAGATCAGATGCGGCCAGACATCCACCTTTTCGCCGGTCTGCTTGGAGAAGCTGTCCTTGCGCACGCGCCAGAGGTGCACGCAGAGGAAGACGCTAAAGATGAAGGGCACCGCGATGCAGTGCAGGACGTAAAATCGAATCAGCGTGGCATCGCCGATCACGGTGCCGCCGATGAGGCCGAAGCGCGCGTCATTGGCCGTCGTGATCAGCGGCAGGCGGAACGGCCCCTCATTGCCCAGGATCGGCGAGTTGGCCGCCATCTGGGCGCCCACCGTGACCGCCCACAGCGCCAGCTGATCCCAGGGCAATAGGTAGCCGGTATAGCTGAGGAACAGCGTCATTACCAGCAGCAGTACGCCGACGACCCAGTTGTACTCCCGCGGCGGCTTGTACGCGCCGGTCAGGAAGACGCGGACCATGTGGAAAATCACCGCCACCACCATGAGGTGGGCCGCCCACCGATGCATGTTGCGCAAGAGCTGGCCCAGGGTCACGGCAAACGAGAGATCCTTGATATCCTGATAGGCCAGCGCGCTGGTCGGACGATAGTAGAACATGAGCAGGATGCCGGTGACCACCAGCACAAGAAATAGGTAGAAGGAAATCCCTCCCAACCCCCAGGTGTACGTCACGCGGATCGCATCCTTCGCCACGCGGACCGGCTGCAGATGGAGAAACACGTTGCCGAAGACCCGCTGGAGCCGCGTGCGCGGCGTGTCGGTGAAATCGTGGCGGAAGATCGACTTCCACACCTTCGTTTTTTTCAGGGACTGCATGAATACGAGCCGCTCGTTTGCCATCGCCTCGCTCTACGCGCTCTGATAGGGGAGGAAAAAGTCGCCCTGCTCCCGCGGCCCGGCGCGATTCTCCACCTGCGCCTTGTCAATGATCAGCTGCCCGTCCTCGGCCAGGCGGATCGCGCAGCGCCACAGCGGTTTGGGCGCAGGACCGGCGATCACGTCCCCGTCGCGGTTGAAGTTGGAGCCGTGACACGGACACTTGAACCGGCCTTCCGCCTCAAACCAGTTGGGCGTGCAGCCCAGATGCGTGCAGCGCGCCCAAAAGCAGTAGAAGCCGTCGTCGCGCCGGATAATCCAGGCCCGCTGGCTCTTCTTCCATTTTTCGCTGACGCCGACCGGGTACTCCTCCGGCTTGCCCGCCTTAAACGACAGCGTCGGTTCATAGAGGACGTTCGG
>DATDTH010000055.1:0-4533 GCA_035290985.1 Pseudomonas sp.
CGCGCGGCAGGCCTTCGCGCGGGGCGAAGACCGCCTCTATATAGGGCGCGTAGCGCTCGATGTCCGGGGTCAGCACCACCACCTGGTCGGGGCTCAGGCTCGGGTCGGCGGCGAAGCGGGCGAGCAGCTGGTCGTGGAGTATCTCCACTTCGCGCAGGGGCGAGTGGGCGATGTGCACTTCCAGGGAACGGTCGTCGGCGCGCAGCGCCAGGCGCTCGGCGGGCAGGCGCGTGCGCAGGCGCAGGATGTCGTTCTGCAGGGCGCGCAGCAGACTGCTGTCGTGCAGGTCGGCGTCCTCGGAATACAGGCCGATGTCCTGGCCGCCCTCGGCGGCCAGGGCGAACAGGCTGTCGAAGAAATCCCGGCCCTGCTTGCCCAGGCTGGCCAGCAACGGGTGGCCGACATCCAGGTACCAGTCATCGGCCGCGCTGCCCAGCGGGCCGGCCTGCTCCCCACCCAGCGGCTGGCGGGCCAGCTCGCGGATATCGCGGATCTCGCCCCAGGCCTCGCGGCAGGGGTTGAGGGCGCAGATCACCACCTCCACATGCCGGGCCAGGCCCTCGAACACCCGCAGGTGATGGGGCGGCAGGCTGCTGATGCCGAACACCAAGAGGCGCTCGGGCAGGCCCGCGATGGGCGCGTCCTGGTACAGGCGGCGCAGCAGGTCTTCCAGCAGGCGCGCCCGGTGCGGGTGGCCGTCACGGGTCAACTCGCGCCAGAGCAGGGCCTGCCACTCCTCGTCCGGGCCCAGGTCCAGCAGCGCCTCGCGCTCCCAGGCGGCCAGCCAGTCATCGCGAAACAGCAGGTACTGGTCGAACACGTCGGCGATGCGCGCCGCCAGGGACAGGCGCCGGCGTTCGTCACCGCCGTCCAGGTAGCGGGCCAGGCGCGGCGTGCGCTCGAGATGGGTGGCTTCGCACAGCCAGTCGTACAGGCGCCAGGTCAGGGTGCTGGGCGAGAAGGCCGATTGCTCCGGCAACTGGCCGAGCACCAGGCGCGACAAGTCCCAGACGAAGGTGGCCGGCAGCTGCACCTCCAGCTGCATGGCGATGCCCTGCTTGCGCGCCAGTTCCAGGATCAGCCAGCGGCCCATGCCCTGGCTCGGCACCACCACCCGCGCCGGGGCGAACGGCTCGCGCAGCGGCTGGGCCAACAGGGTCGTGGCCAGCGCACCGAGGGTTTCCAGATCGGGGGCGTGGTAGAGGGTGAGCATGGGCAGGCCGGCAACGTGACAAGGGGGTTAGATTAACAGCTCCCAGTCTGCCCCGGCAGCGCGTCGCGCCGTCCCTCGGCTGGCGCCCGGGCCATTGAGCAGCTACAGCTAAAGACAGGCACCCGTGATTTCTCACGGTTCGTTGCCCCATACCGAGAAACACCCCCATTCCGCGCGACACTCGCCGGGAGGGGCCTGGCGCCGGGGAGACGCTGGATGCTGACCCTGCTCAATCTGCTGTCGGCCATTGCCCTGCTGATCTGGGGCACCCATATCGTGCGCACCGGCATACTGCGGGTCTACGGCTCGCACCTGCGCAAGGTGCTGCGGCACAACGTCGGCAAACGGCCACTGGCCTTCGCCGCCGGGATCGGCGTCACCGCCCTGGTGCAGAGCAGCAACGCCACGGCGCTGCTGGTCACCTCCTTCGTCGCCCAGGGCTTGATGGCGCTGACCCCGGCCCTGGCGATCATGCTCGGCGCCGATGTCGGCACGGCCCTGATGGCCCGGGTGCTGACCTTCGACCTGTCGTGGCTGTCGCCACTGCTGATCTTCCTCGGGGTGATCTTCTTTCTCTCGCGCAAGCAGACCCGCGCCGGCCAGCTGGGACGGGTGGCCATCGGCCTGGGCCTGATCATCCTGGCCCTGGAGCTGATAGTGAGCGCGGCCACGCCCATCACCCAGGCCCAGGGCATCAAGGTGCTGTTTGCCTCCCTGACCGGCGACCTGCTGCTCGATGCCCTGGTCGGCGCGCTGTTCGCCCTGATCTCCTATTCCAGCCTGGCCGCGGTGCTGCTGACCGCGACCCTGGCCGGCGCCGGCCTGATCAGCCTGTCGGTGGCCATCGGCCTGGTCATAGGCGCCAATATCGGCAGCGGCGTGCTGGCCTTTCTCAATGCCAGCATGCAGAGCCCAGCGGGCCGGCGGGTGGCCCTGGGCAGCCTGCTGTACAAGGTGATCGGCCTGTTGCTGGTGATGCCCCTGCTCAATCCCCTGGTGGGCTGGCTGGACGGCCTGGAGCTCAGCCCCCAGGAGCTGGTGATCGGCTTTCACCTGCTCTACAACACACTGCGTTGCCTGTTGCTGCTGCCCAGCGTCGGACCCATGGCGCGCTTCTGTACCTGGTTGCTGCCCGACCGGACCGAGGAAGACGCCGTGGCCCGGCCGCGCCACCTGGACCCGAGCGCCCTGGTCACGCCCAGCCTGGCACTGGCCAACGCGGTGCGCGAGACCCTGCGCATCGGCGACCTGATCGAAACCATGCTGAGCCAGTTGCTGGAGGTGCTGCGCAGCAACCAGGCGCTGTTGAGCCAGGAGCTGCGGCGCCTGGACGACAACGTCGATGCCCTCTACAGCGCGGTCAAGCTCTACCTGGCCCAGGTGCCCCAGGAGGCCCTGAGCGAGCACGACCGCCGGCGCTGGGCCGAGATCATCGAGATGGCGGCCAACCTGGAGCAGGCCGGCGGCATCATCGAACGCATGCTGGGCAAGGTCCAGGACCAGAAGACCGCTCAGCGCCATGCCTTCTCCGACAGCGGCCTGGAGGAGCTGACCGGGCTGCACACCCAGCTGCTGGCCAACTTGCGCCTGGGCCTGTCGGTGTTCTTCACCGGCGATACGTCCAGCGCCCGCCAACTGTTACGCGAGAAGCGCCGCTTCCGCGCCCAGGAGCGGCGCCTGGCCCACGCCCATGTCAGCCGCCTGCACCAGCAGGTGGTGCAGAGCATCGAAACCAGCGCCCTGCACCTGGAGCTGATCGCCGATATGAAGCGCCTCAACTCGCTGTTCTGCAGCAGCGCCTATGCGGTGCTGGAGGCCGGCGAGACCAACAGCCTGCACCCGGAAGAAGGCTCGGGGGATTGAGCCGCCCGCCGGCCTGGCCGGACGCCAAAGAGCAAAACTCGCGGGTTGCACCCGCCCTACAAAAGCGCTTCGATGAAGCTCGCAGCCCGCCGGGGCCGCCGTAGGTCGGGTTAGCGAAGCGTAACCCGACAACGACAATCAAGGATGATTTCGCCATGAAGGACAGTCGAGCCGTTGTCCCTGGGGCTTCGCCGATAAGCCGTCGGGTTAACAAAACGTAACCCGACCTACGAAAAGCGAGCTTGCCTACGAGCGCGCTCCGGCGAAGCCCGCAGCGCAGGATCGAAAGCCTTCAGGGGGCGAGACCGCGCTTAGCCGAAAAACCAGTAGCAGACCGCAATGGAAACCAGCACCCCGGCCAGTTCGGCCAGCAGGGCGCAGCCCACGGCATGCCGGGCGCGCTGGATGCCCACCGCGCCGAAGTACACGGCCAGCACGTAAAAGGTGGTCTCGGTACTGCCCTGCATAGTCGCCGCAACCAGCGCCGGGAAGCTGTCGACGCCCTGGGTCTGCATGGTCTCGATCAGCATGGCCCGCGCCGCGCTGCCGGAGAACGGCTTGACCAGGGCGGTGGGCAGGGCCTCGACGAAGCGGCTGTCCCAGCCGGCCCACTCCACCAGCCAGCGGATGCCGTCCAGGCCGAACTCCAGGGCCCCGGACGCCCGCAGCACGCCGACCGCGCAGAGCATGGCGACCAGGTAGGGCAGCAAGTTCTTCGCCACCTCGAAGCCTTCCTTGGCGCCTTCGACGAAGGCTTCGTAGACCGGCACCCGCTTCAGGGCCCCCAGCAACAGAAAGCTCAGGATCAGGCCGAACAGGGTGAGGTTGCCGAGCAGGGAGGACAGGCTGGCCAGCGCGGTGGCCGACAGGCCGGCGAGCAGGGCCATGAAACCACCGAGCAGCAGGGCGCCGGGAATCAGGTAGGCCAGCACCAATGGATCCCAGAGGCGCAGGCGCTGCATAAAGGCCACCGACAGCAGGCCGACCAGGGTCGAAGCACTGGTGGCGAGCAGGATCGGCAGGAACACCAGGGTCGGGTCGGGCGCGCCCTGCTGGGCGCGGTACATGAAGATGCTCACCGGCAGCAGGGTCAGGGACGAGGCGTTGAGCACCAGGAACAGGATCTGCGCGTTGCTCGCCGTGGTGCTGCTGGGATTGAGCGACTGCAGCGCCTTCATGGCCTTCAGGCCGATGGGCGTGGCGGCGTTGTCCAACCCCAGGCCGTTGGCCGCGAAGTTCAGGGTGATCAGCCCCAGGGCCGGATGGCCCCGCGGCACCTCCGGCATCAGCCGGGCGAACAGCGGCCCGAGCAAGCGGGCCAACTGTTCCACCAGGCCGGCCTTTTCGGCGATGCGCAGCAGGCCGAGCCAGAGGGTCAGGGTGCCGAACAGCAGCAGCATCACGTCCACCGAGAGCTTGGCCATGGCGAACAGGCTCTCGACCATGGCGGCGAACAC
>DATDTH010000056.1:0-6514 GCA_035290985.1 Pseudomonas sp.
AGGCCCGGGCTTCGGCTTCGCTGCGAAAACTCACCCCGTGCTGATCCAGGCACACCTGCCAACGGTGGCCCTGGAGCGTGGTGATGGGACGGATATGGATCTGCATGACGGCACCTCCGTTTGACGAGGCCACAGTGTAAACCCGGCTTTTCCCGTATTCATGACTTGGGTCAAGCCGGTGACTGACGGTCTACCCGGCGCAGGGATGAGGGGGCTCGGCACGCTCCCGGCGCTTTTGCCCCTGCGGCAATTTAACCGACTGCCCCGGGTTTGCGCCGGTGCCGCGCGCTGGTAGAGTCGCGGCATGAACCTTAACCGTGCCGAACGTTCGCTGATCGCCTGGGTGCTGTATATCTGCATCCTGTTCAGCGCGCTCGCCTGCAGCATCGGCCACGGCCAGATGGCCGGCCTGCAGCTCAGCGGCATCAGTGGGCTTTACTGCTCGACCGATGGCAGTGCCGGCGCCGACCTCGAGGCCGGTCTCGTCAGCCCGGTCGGGGTGGCCGGGGTGCTCGGTTGCGCGATAGGCGCCGCCCTGAGCCTCGGCCTGGCGCTGTTGTTCTGCCTGAGCTGGCTGCGTCGCCCCGCCGGTTGCCCACGCCCCGCCCATGAGCGGCGCGGCAAGGCGCCGCCCCGTTACAGCTGGCCCTCGGCCAATCCCCGCGCGTCCCCCTTCCTGGCCTGAGGCCTGAGCGGGCACAGGTTTCGGCTATGCCTGGCCGAGCGTTACACCCGCCCGAAAGCGTAAAAAAGCCAAGCCGCAAGCTAACCGAACGGCGCCCCTGGACGTCTCCCCGTGCTCGCGAACCTGTGCTCGGAACCTGCATGACCGCCTATTCCGCAAGGAGATCTCAATGCTGCTGACGACCCTGAAAAAGATCACGACCCTGAATACATACCTGCTGCTGGCCATGCTGCTGAGCCCGGTTCTGGCGGTCCAGGCCCATGAGTTCAGCCTGGGCGACCTGCATATCGCCCATCCCTGGTCGCGGGAAATGCCGCCGAGCGCGCCCACCGCCGCGGCCTATTTCGTGGTGCATAACCAGGGCGCCCGCGCGGACCGGCTGCTCGGTGCCGAGACCCCGGTCGCCGGCAAGGCCCAGTTGCACCAGCACCTGAACCGCGATGGCCTGATGAGGATGGAACATGTGCCGGCGGTGGTGATTCCGGCGGGTGGCGAGGCGGCGTTCGTGCCCATGGGCTACCACGTGATGCTGTTCGACCTGAAACGACCGCTGCGCGATGGCGACCGCTTCCCCCTGACCCTGCGTTTCGAGCAAGCCGGCGAGGTGACCCTGGAGGTGGTCGTGCAAAAGGATGCACCGGTCGCCGCGCCGGTCGATCAGGTCCACGGGCCTGCTGCGTCAGGCACGAAACCGACCCATGAGTAACCGCGGCGCCCCGCTGGAGGGCTGAAAGGCGCGCGGCGAGGGCGGCCATACAGGCGATCCTTGATCCGCAACAAGTACCCCCGTGCAGTAAGCGGCGATACTGCGGGCGACACCCCAAGGTCCTTAATTCATGCAGTCGACAGTCGCGTGGAATCAGCGTCGTATCGGAGCCTGGCTGGCGTTACTGGCCATGTTGCTGCTGTGCGTCGGCCCGCTGCTGTCCCAGGGCCTGCGGGCCGCGTCCCTCTCCGACCCGCAGGCCTGTGGCGAGCATGGGGCGGGCTCCGCGTCCCATAGCTCCGGCGAACCCCATCGGCATGAGGCTCCCTGGGCTTCGTGCGGCTATTGCACACTGTTGTTCGGCAGCCCGGCCTTGGTCGCGCCGACCCTGGGGTTGGCCAGCGCCGGCCAGGTCGCCGGGCTGCCAACACTGCTCGGCCAGGCGCAACAGGTCCCGGAGCCGGCAGTGTTTCCGGGTGCCCGCAGTCACGCCCCGCCTGTCCTTTCCTGATCGTCATCCACGGGTTTACGCGCTGGCGCTTGCGCCGCGTTCTTCTCTTTCGATCATGGAATTATCATGTCTGCCCATAACCTTGTCCCTGTTCCAGGCGCGCTGCGCCTGGCCGCGCCTTTCTGCCTGCTGCCCCTCTGCGTCGCCCTGAGCGGCCCGGCCTGGGCCCAGACCGCCGAACCGGAACCGCTGTCCGCGGCGTTGGAACTGGCACCCCTGGTCGTCACGGGCGTGGCGCCGCACTCGCCGCTGACCGTGATCACCGATCCCAAGCAGCCGCGCCAGCCGGTGCCGGCCGCCGACGGTGCCGACTACCTGAAGACCATTCCCGGTTTCAGCGTCATCCGCAGCGGCGGCGCCAATGGCGATCCGCTGTTCCGCGGCCAGTTCGGCTCACGCCTGAATATCCTCAGCAATGGTGGTGTGTTGCTCGGCGCCTGCCCCAACCGCATGGATGCGCCGACCTCCTACATAGCTCCGGAAAACTTCGATCGCCTGACCGTGATCAAGGGCCCGCAGAGCGTACTCTGGGGCCCCGGCGCCTCGGCCGCGACCATCCTCTTCGAGCGCGACACCGAGCGCTTCAGCACGCTGGGCGGGCGGGTCGACGGCAGCCTGCTGACCGGTTCGAACGGCCGCTTCGATCGCCGCCTGGATGCCACGGCGGGTGCCGAGCAGGGCTATGTGCGGGTGCTGGCCAACAGTGCCCAGGCCGATGACTACCAGGATGGCAACGGCGACACTCTGCCGTCGCGCTGGGCCAAGTGGAACACCGACCTGCTGCTCGGCTGGACACCGGATGCCGACACCCTGGTCGAACTCAGCGGCGGTCGCGGTGATGGCGAAGCGCGCTATGCCGGGCGCGGCATGGATGGCAGCCAGTTCCTGCGCGAAAGCCTGGGTCTGCGCTTCGAGAAGACCCATATAGGCGAAGTCTTTACCGGCCTGGAGGGGCAGCTCTACTACAACCATGCCGACCATGTGATGGACAACTTCAGCCTGCGCACCCCCTCGGGCAGCGGCATGATGGCCAATCCCATGGCCAGCAACGTCGAGCGCCGCACCTTGGGCGGGCGCCTGGCCGGCATCTGGGAGTGGACCGAGCAGACCCTGGAGGCCGGGATCGACGCCCAGAGCAACGAACACCGCAAGCGCGCCTCCAGCTACCACATGATGAGCGCCACCTACACCGACTACGACCGCTCAGCCTGGGACAAGGACGCGGTGTTCCACAACTATGGACTGTTCGGCGAGCTGACCTGGCGGGTGGCCGAGGGCCGGCGCTGGATCGCCGGCGCGCGCCTGGATCGCGCCTCGGTCAAGGACTACCGGCAGACCCTCGGCAGCGCGATGAACATGAACCTGCGGGCCAACCCGACCGCCGACGACAGCCGCAGCGAAACCCTGCCCAGCGGCTTCCTGCGCTACGAGCACGACCTCGACGGCGTGCCCGCTACCCTCTATGCCGGGCTCGGCCATAGCCAGCGCTTTCCCGACTACTGGGAGTTTTTCTCCGCCAGCCCCGGCCCGGTCGGTTTCGTGCAGCCGATCGAGAGCCTGGAACCGGAAAAGACCACCCAACTGGACTTCGGTGCCCAGTACCAGGGCGAGCGACTGGAAGCCTGGGCCTCGGCCTATGTCGGCCAGGTCCGCGACTACATCCTGTTCGATTACGGTCCCGGGGCCATGCCCGGGCATGTCCGTTCCCAGGCCCGCAATATCGATGGACGGATCATGGGCGGTGAACTGGGCGCCAGCTATGCGCTGACCGACCAGTGGAAGACCGATGCCAGCCTGGCCTATGCCTGGGGCAAGAACAGCTCCGATGGCCGCGCCATGCCGCAGACGCCCCCCCTGGAAACGCGCCTGGGCCTTAACTACAGCCAGAACGACTGGACGGCCGGCGCCCTCTGGCGGGTGGTGGCGGCCCAGCATCGGGTAGCCGAGAACCAGGGCAGCGTGGTCGGCAAGGACTTCGGCGAGAGCGCCGGCTTCGCCGTGTTTTCCCTCAACGGGGCCTATCGGATCAGTCCCGAACTCAAGCTCAGCGCCGGCATCGACAACCTGTTCGACAAGGCCTACAGCGAGCACCTGAACCTGGCCGGCAACGCCGGTTTCGGGTTCGTCGCGGACGATCCGCAGCGGGTCAACGAGCCGGGTCGCACCCTGTGGACCAAGGTCGACTTCAGCTTCTGAGGGCTGACGCTGGCGCCGGCGCCCTTCGCCTGTCGGAGGGTGCTGGCGCTCGGGTACTGGCCGCTTAGGGTTCTCGCGCCTTTAAGCATGGGTTAAGGATTGTCGGGCAATATGCTTTTCAGGTTATGACATCACGCCCTTATCGAGGTACGTCCCATGCACAAACTCCTATTGCTGACTCTCGCCATCGCCAGCCCGCTGGCCTTCGCCAAGACTGAATGCACCACCCTGGACCAAGCCCAATGGCAGGACCAGGGCACATTCCAGGAACAGCTCAAGACCCAGGGTTACCAGATCAAGAAGTTCAAGGTCACCAGTGGCAACTGCTACGAGATCTATGGCTTCGACAAGGACCAGCGCAAGGTCGAGATCTACTTCGATCCGGTCGATGGCAAGGTCGTCAAAGAACAAGTCGAAGAGTGATGAAGACCGACACCCTGCGCCTGTGGGACCCGCTGGTGCGGCTGTTCCACTGGTCCCTGGCCGGTGCCTTTATCGGCAACTACTTCTTCACCGAAGAGGGCGAGGACTGGCACCGCTGGCTGGGCTATTACGCGGTGGCCTGGCTGGTCATCCGCCTGCTGTGGGGATTTATCGGCTCGCCGGCGGCACGCTGGTCGGACTTCTGGCCGACCCGCACGCGCCTGGTCGAGCATGGCCGGGCGTTGCTCGGCGGAAAATCCTATCACCGCCTGGGGCACTCACCCATAGGCGCCCTGGTGATGCTGCTGATGATGGCGCTGATGCTGGGGTTGGGCGTCAGCGGCTTCCTGATGGAGGAGATCGATTATTTCTGGGGCGCGGACCTGCCCGAGGAACTCCATGAATTGTTCGCCAATGCCTTGATGGGGCTGGTTGGCCTGCATATAGCCGCGGCCCTGTTCGAGAGCCACCGGCTCAAGGAAAACCTGCCGCTGTCGATGATCACCGGCAAGCGCCGCAAGCTGGAGCCTTAGGGCCTGTTGACACTACCCGCACGGCCGCGCCGAAATCAGTTTTGAAACGCGCCCCCCGTCTGGAGCGCGCCGTTGTATGCGGCAGAACGAACGGCGAGTAACTCCCCTAGGGCATCAATCTGCCCGAAGTGGGGTGCGCCGTGCGCGCCGGGACCGGTCCTTATACCAGCCGCGCGTCCAGGCTGTTCTGCGCCAGGCGCCGGGCCTGCTCCTGGGTCATGCCCAGGCTTTGCTCCAGGGCGACGAAGTTCTCGGTGACGTAGCCACCGAAGTAGGCGGGATCGTCGGAATTCACCGTCACCTTCACCCCCTGCTCCAGCAACTGCAGGATGTTGTGCTGGCCCATGTCCTGAAACACGCGCAGCTTGGTGTTGGACAGCGGGCAGACGGTCAGCGGGATCTGCTCCTCGATCAGCCGCTGGATCAGCCGCGGGTCCTCGCTGGCGCGCACCCCATGGTCGATGCGGCTGACCTTGAGCAGGTCCAAGGCCTCCCAGATGTATTCCGGCGGGCCTTCCTCGCCGGCATGGGCGACGGTCAGGAAGCCTTCGCCGCGGGCGCGCTCGAACACCCGCTGGAACTTGCTCGGCGGATGACCGCGCTCCGAACTGTCCAGGCCGACGGCGATAAAGGCATCGCGAAAGGGCAGGGCCTGGTCCAGGGTCTGGTGCGCCTCGTCCTCGCTCAGGTGCCGCAGGAAGCTGAGGATCAGGCCGCTGCTGATGCCCAGTTGCCGACGGCCATCTTCCAGGGCCCCGGCAATGCCGTTGACCACCAGTTCGAAGGGAATGCCGCGGTCGGTGTGGGTCTGCGGGTCGAAGAAGGGCTCGGTGTGCACCACATTCTGCGCCTTGCACTTGAGCAGGTAGGCCCAGGTCAGGTCGTAGAAATCCTGTTCGGTGCGCAGCACGTCGGCACCCTGGTAATAGAGGTCGAGGAATTCCTGCAGGTTGTTGAAGGCATAGGCGCCGCGCAGGGCCTCGACATCCGCCCAGGGCAAGGCGATCTTGTTGCGCGCGGCCAGGGCGAACAACAGTTCGGGCTCTAGCGAGCCTTCCAGGTGCAGGTGCAGTTCGGCCTTGGGCAGGGCGTTGAGCCAGTCATGCATGGCGCTTCTCTCTCGTGCTGGGACGAGAGACAGTCTAACTGTCTACCAGGGAATGGGCTGCCCCTGGTAATCAATAAAGCGCAGTCCGCCGCTGCCGGCATGCTGCTCGATCTGGGCGACCAGCGCCTGGCTGCTGGTGGCGATTTCCAGGGTGGCTTCCGGGCCGCCCATCTCGGTCTTGACCCAGCCGGGGTGCAGCGACAGGACAGTCAAGCTGGTTTCGCCCAGGGCCCCGACGAAGGTATTGACCAGTGAGTTGAGGGCGGCCTTGCTTGCCTTGTACAACGCCAGATTGCCACCTTCCGGGTTGGCCACGCTGCCCAGTATCGAGCTCATGAAGGCCAGTACCCCG
>DATDTH010000057.1:0-8154 GCA_035290985.1 Pseudomonas sp.
GCCTTTTCACCTGGGGCGGCGCGTCGGCCCTTTTGGTGCTGGGGGCCATCTGGCTGGAGCCATGGACCGCGCGTACCCGTGTGGCCGCGCCGCTTTCATTTCTGGGCGACGCCTCCTATTCGATCTACCTCAGCCACCCGTTCGTGCTCGCGCTCTTCGGCAAGCTGTTCAGCAATGTTCCGCTGGCGCCGGGCCTGGAGGTGCTGCTGGTGATCCTCTCCGGCGTCACCGTGCTGGCGGTGGGGATGGCCACCCATCTGCTGCTGGAGAAACCCATCATCGAAGTGGGCAAACGCCTGGCGAAGCCTAAGCCGCAGAACAACTAGAACAAATGGAACAATCAGGGACCCGACCATGAATGCACTCAATCCACAGCCGCTTGTGCTGCCGCTCAGCGATGACCGGCGCCTCTCGCTGCCGATGCAGGAACTGATGGCCCGTGTGCTGCGCGAGGCCCGGCTGCGCACGCTGAACCAGCTGATGATAGTCGGGGTGGCCCGCAAGGTAGGCGCCAGCTTTATCGCCGTGCAGGCCGCCGAGGAACTGGCCGACGCCTTCGGCCTGATTCTGGTGGTGGAAGTCACCGCCGATACCGACGATCAGGAACAGCTCGACGGTGACCTCGAGCGCCTGCGCGTACCCGGTCAGACCGTGGCCAGGGTGAAGCTGTCGCTGAGCACCTGCCTGCGCCTGTTCGGCATCGGCAATGACGACACCGAGGCGCTGTTCGCCCGCCTGCAGCAGCGCTTTGCGCTGGTGGTGTGGGACATGCCGCCGCCGACCCTGTCGCCGGTCTCGATGGTCGCCGCCAAGTGCATGGACGGCGTCGTGCTGGTGGTGCATGCCAACAAGACCCGGCGGCAGGTCGCGCAATACGTGGGTCGACGCCTGCAGGAGAGCGGTGGCGAGCTGCTGGGGGTCGTGCTTAACCGCACCTGGAACTTCATTCCCGAGTGGCTTTATCGATGGCTCTGAACCGGGCACTGCAACAGCCGCAACAACTGATGCCGCCCCCAGCGGGCTTGATCTTGGCGAGAGGAAATGCGCGTATGTCGGGAAGGATGTGGAAAGTGGGCATGGCGATGCTGCTGGCGCTGGGAGTGGCCGGCTGCACCTCGATCGAAGTCGAGCATATGCCGGGGGCCGATGGCTTGTCACTGGTGGGCGGCGATGGCGTGGTGCCCGAACAGGAGTACCGCATCCGTCCCGGAGACGACCTCGATATCAAGTTCTTCTATACCCAGGAGCTTAACGAAGCGGTGGTGGTTCGGCCTGACGGCTACATCACCCTGCAGTTGATCGATGAGATCAAGGTTGCCGGCATGACGCCGCAAAAACTCGACGCGCTGCTCACCGAGCAATATGCCCAGCACATCAAGGACCCCGCGGTTTCGGTGATCGTGCGTTCCTTCAAGGGCTTCCGCGCCTATGTCGGCGGCGAGGTGGCGGTGCCCCAGGTGGTTCCGCTGGAGGGCGGCATGTCGGTAATCCAGGCGATCTACCGTGTCGGCGGCACCCTGCCGACCGCCGACATGTCCGCCATAGTGCTGATCCGCAAGGGCAAGAACGGCGAGCCGCTGCCCTTCCACCTGGACCTCAGCGACGAGGCGATCGCCGCCGGGCGGCCGGACCTGCAGGTGGCGCTGACCCCGTCGGACGTGATCTACATCCCGCGTTCGCCGATCGCCAACGGCAACCGCTGGGTGCAGCAGTACATCACCGACCTGGTCCTGTTCAAGGGCGTCCAGCTGGGCTTCGGGGTGAGCTACGTGATCGAGCATGACGGGGACAATGACGACTGATGAACACCCCTGTCCTGTTCAGGCGCCTGATCGGCGCCCTCTGCCTGCTCTGCATGCCGTTGCTGGCCGCATTGAGCCAGGCGCAGCCCCTGTCGATCGGCATCAATGCGATGTGGATCCCCGGCGATGAAGCCAGCCTGCGCGCGCGCTTCCAGAAGGCCAAGTCGCTGGGCGTGAGCGAAGTCCGGCTGGATTGGGAATGGCGCCAGGTTGAAGCGAAGCGCGGCGAATACGACTGGCGCAAACTCGACACCCTGGTGCGCGTGGCCCATGAGGAAGGCATCGCGCTGTTCCCCATCGTGCACTACGCACCCGCCTGGGCGCTGCGTTCCGAGCGCAAGCCGGACGATGTCTACGAGATGGCGCCACAGGCGTCGGCCTTCGCCGATTACGCCCGCTTCCTCAAGGCCTCGATCCTGCGCTATGGCCCGGGCGGCAAGGCGCAGGGGGCGTTCACGCCCATCCGCCACTGGCAGGTGTGGAACGAACCGAACATCAAGCAATTCTGGGGACCTAAGCCCGATGCCGGCGCGTTCGTCAAGCTGATGCGCGTGGTCCATCAGGAGCTCGCCGGCCTGCGCGATCAGGTCGAACTGGTGCATGCCGGGCTGTCGAAAGCCGACCTGATCTTCTTCTGGCAACTGTGGGAAATCGACCCGCGCTACGGCGAGACGTTCGACATCATGGCCGTGCATCCCTACCTGTTCGACTGGTGGGATGGCATCCGCGACCCGGAGGAAATGGACAAGGGCGACGAGGAGTACCGCGCCCTGGGTGTCGTGGGCAGCCACGACGACCCGGGCTACCTGGGCAAGGTGTTCAACCTGCAGCTGATGATGGAGCTCAAGGGCTTCCCGAACAAGCCGATCTGGATCACCGAAATGGGCTATTTCGTCGCCGACCACCGCCTCGGCGTGGACGATGACGAGTTGGTGCAACGTATGGGCACGACCCTCGGCTTCATTGAAAAACGCTTGACCAGCGCGCCTTACGGCAAAGGTCTGCGCGGAAAACTGGCGGCCAACGTGCAGCGGGTCTACTGGTTCGCCCTCGAGGATTATCCCTCGCCGGACGGACTGGGCTCCTTCGGGCTGTTCCGTGCCGATGGCAGTCCACGCCCCGCCGCCAACGCCTTTCGCATCCATGCCAAACAGGTGAATGACCAATGACCATTCGCGACATCCTCAATATTTTGTTCAAGCGCAAGTTGGTGATTGGCTGCTTCTTTCTCGCCGCACTGGTCGGGGGCTTCGCCGGGCTCAAGCTGATCTCGCCCACCTATGAATCCAAGGCGCGACTGCTGGTGCGCATCGGCCAGGAAGACATCTACATGCCGGTGCTGGCCACCAGTCAGTTCCGCACGCCGATGATGTCGGTGGTGCGCGAGGAGCAACTGAACTCGGAGTCGAGCATCCTCACCAGCCAGGACCTGGCGCTGAAGGTGGTGGAGGAGGTCACGCCCCAGCGGCTGTTCCCCGGCATCGACATCAACCATCCCTGGTACACCCCGAAGGGCTGGCTGCAGA
Source organism: Pseudomonas sp. (assembly GCA_035290985.1). Taxonomy (GTDB): domain Bacteria; phylum Pseudomonadota; class Gammaproteobacteria; order Pseudomonadales; family Pseudomonadaceae; genus Aquipseudomonas. The sequence continues at coordinate 3,329 of DATDTH010000057.1, forward strand.
TGGCCAAGGACCTCTACCTGTGGCTGGAAGACTACTTCTTCCCCCTTTCCTCGGACCGCACGCTCGAGGCCCAGGCCACCAACCGGTTCCTCAAGGACCTGCGGGCCGAAGCGATCAAGAGCTCGAACATCATCGAGGTTTCGCTGCGCAGCAAGGTGCCGGAGTCCGCCGCGCTGGGGGTCAATGCGCTGGTCAAGCAGTACCTCACCGAGCGGGTGCGGATCTACCAGCGCGAACAAGCGGGCTTCTTCACCGATCAGCTGACGCAACTGGACAGCCAGCTGGCCCAGACGGAAAAGGAGGTGGATCGCTTCCGCTCCGAGCAGCAGATAGTCGACGTGGACAAGCAACGCAGCCAGCAAATGGAGCGCCTGGGCGATGTGCGCAAGAACATCGATGGCCTGCGGGTCTCGGTAAGCCAGGCGGAACGGCAGAACCAGGTGCTCAAGGGCCAACTGGCCTCGGTCCCGGCCACCGCCCAGTTGAGCGGTGCCGAGATGTCCAATGGCTATGCCATCAGCGAGATGAACAAGCAGCTCGCGGACCTGCAGCGCCAGGAGGCGGACATCGTCCAGCGCTTTTCCGCCAGCGACCCGCGCCTGCGCTCGGTGCGCGAAGAGCTCGCGGTGGTCAATCGGCTGTTGAAAGGCCAGGAAACCCAGCGTTATTCCTCCTCGCAGAAGGGCATCAACCCGCTGCACGCACGCGTGCGTGACGACCTGCTGCAAAGCGATTCGTTGCTGGCCGGCTACCGCCAGGCCTTGGACAACTGGACGCAACTGGAGCGCGAGGCGCTGTCGCGACTCAACGTACTGAACACCCAGGAAGCGGAATACAAGCGCCTGGTGCAGCAGTTGGAAGTGCTGCGCAGCACCCGCCAGCTCTACCTGGAAAAGACCGAGGAGACCCGCTTCCTCTCTGCCCAGGCAGCGGCGAAGATCGGCAACGTCTCGGTGGTGAACTGGGCCACCGTCAACAACCGGCCCGTCAGCCCCAAGCTCTGGCTGGTGCTGCTGGGGATACTGGTGGTGGGCCTGTTCGGTGGGCTCGGCCTGGCCTTCGTCATCGAGTTCTTCGACGACAGCTTGAAGTCGGACGCCGAGGTGTTGCGCTACCTCAAACTACCGGTGATCGCCAAGGTACCGGAGCTGGGTTGAGCCCAGGCGGATCGGGGGTTGAGGGGGCGGAGTGAATATAAATCAATCACTCCGCTCCCGACTCGTCAGCAGCTCTATGCCAACCTACGAACGTGATCGAAGCGTTTTTTCTTTGACCGGGCCGCTCAGCAAGCCAGCTAACGACCGACAGCGTTTATGCATCGGGCGCAGGCTCAGCGTGCGCGTCCATCCGCCGCTAGGTGCTCGCCTATGCGCCGGAAGTATTCGATCGCCTCGAACTCGTGGGCCTTGAAATCCGGGTCCGCGGAGGTCTTCACCACGACCAGGTTCAGGTCCCGGTTGACGTAGATGAACTGCCCCCAGATGCCGATGGCGGAGAAATCGTCATACTCGCCGCGGGGCAGCCACCAGTGATGCTGATAACCCCAGTCGCCCGCGATGCGACCCCGCTGAAGGTCGTCCCGCTCCGCTCGCGTCGATGACTCGACCCATTCCCGGGTAATGAGTTGCGCCCCGTCCCAAACCCCGTCTTGAAGGTAAAGCTGCCCGAGCCTGGCGAAGTCCCGCGGCCGCGCATTGAACCCCCAGAATCCCACTTCGCCGCCGCGGACATCGGTGATCCAGCTCGCGTCGCTGACCGCGCCCAAAGGCTCCCACAGTTTCTCATGCAGATACGCAGCCAGGCTCTTGCCGGTCGCCGCTTCGAGCACCATCACCAGCGCGTGGGTATTGATGCTCGCATAGTGAAAATTCGCACCCGCCGGCTGCGCCGAACCGAAGGAGGCCGCCACCTGGTCGATGTCCGCGAATTCAGCGTACATGCGGTCATAGATGGTGAACGCGTCAGTCGTCGGGTCGTCATAGACCTCGCTGAAGGCGATGCCGGAGCTCATCTGCAGCAGGTCTCTAAGCGTGGCGCCCGCGAAGCCGCTCGTTGCCAGGTCTGGCCTATAGGTGAGCACGGGATCGTCCAGGCTCGCAATCGCCCCCTCAGCCAGGGCGACTCCGATCAAGGTCGAGACGAAAGCCTTGGCGACCGAGAAGGAAGTGGCCTGGCTCTGGGCGTCGTAGCCCTCGTAGTAGGACTCATGGATCAAGCGGCCCTTGTGCAAGACCAGCAAGCTGGTGGTCCGGCTACGCCCCAGGAATGCCGGCAGGCCTTCGGTCAACTCGGCGACCGGGATCGAAGGCGTCTCGCTCAGGGGCCGTGGCCGGCTGGAGGCGGGGATGGCCACGGTCGGAAAGATACGCTCCATTTGCCTGAAATTCGTCGCCACCTTGCTGGGCTCGAACAAACTCAGTTTCGGTTCGACATAGACGATCCAGGTGTAGACAGCCGCCAGCAGGACGACGAGTGCCGCCCCCAGGGCGATGGGACGTTTCATGGATGAGGCTCCTTATAATTCGATTATTCGAGATATGACGAACTGTAAAATGAACGATACCCAGCCAGCCATCGGTCTTGCGATCAGCAGCAGGTCAACAGGTGTTGGAGGGTTTCGAGGTTGCGCACTATGGTCGTTTTACACAGGGTGTAATGCACATTTTTCCCGTCCTTGCGGTAGATCACCAGCCCGGCCCGGCGCAGCTCCTTCAGGTGCTCGGAAACAGTCGAGAGCCCCATGCCCAGGTGTTCGGCGACTTCGCCCACCGTCAGACCCCCGCGGGTTCCCAGCAGTACGAGGATGCGCACGCGCGCTTCACCGGCGAGCGATTTGAGAAAGAGCTGCAACTCGGGAGCGACGTCGGTCATTTCGTTCGATACTTCGGGAATATACGAATTATTATTCATCAGCAGCCATTGCCCGTCAACCACCTGGATCCCCTCGCCTCCAGACACGAAGCTCGGCCATGACCGGCACGGCGAAACCCATAACCCCCAGGCATCATCAGCATAAGCAGCCGTGCTTTTACTTGTCGCCGGTGGCTGTCTAGCATCGTCCGGGTGTTCCAATCCGCCAAGGAAGCCCCACATGCCCTACAGCCTCTACACCGCCGCCACCCTGTCCCTGCTGCTGATCGGGCTGTCGCTGAACATCTCCCGTCAACGCCTGCGCCACCGCGTGAGCTTCGGCGACGGCGGCAACCCGGCGCTGACCGCGGCCATACGCGCCCATGGCAACAGCCTCGAGCAATCGCTGCTGTTCCTTATCCTGCTGTATTTGCTGGAGAGCGCCACCGCGACCGGCGCGCCCTGGCTGACGGGCTTGGCGCTGACTTTTGTCGGTGCGCGCGTGCTGTATTGCGCGGCGCTCTTTGGTCGCAAACGCCTGCTGCGCCAGGTGAGCCATGGTGTGACCATGCTGGTCCTGCTGCTGACCACCCTGATGCTGCTGGTACCAAGTACCTGACCGGCCCGCTTGCTGGACTGAGGCCGCCAGCCCTTGCCCGCTCGCGGGCGCCAGGGCGAAGATGCGCGCAGGCCACAGGGACTGCCACCCATGCATCTGGAAATGAAACACCTGCGCCTGGTGCGCAGCATCTGTGCAACCGGCAACCTCACGCGGGCGGCACAGACGCTGTTCATCTCCCAACCCGCCCTGAGCAAGCAGCTGGCCGAGCTGGAGGACCGCCTCGGCTTCGCCCTGTTCCACCGCACGCGCAAGGCCATGCTGCCGACCGAGGCGGGCGCGGCCTTCAACAGCCATGCCCAGCGCATCCTCGACGACACGGCGGTACTGAGCGACTACCTAGCCCGTTACGCCAAGGGCGATACCGGGCGCCTGCGCCTGTGCATCGACCGCCTGCACCGGGCCGACTGGCTGCCCGCCTGGCTGCGCCAGGTGCGCCAGCGCTTCCCCCAGGTCGAGGTACAGGTCCGCCAGGTACCGGACCTGCTGCACAGCCTGCGCCAGCGGGAATGCGACCTGGCCATTCTCGGCGAGACCAGCCCGGCGCCCGAGATCGAGTTCCAGCCGCTGATCCGCGACGAACTGGTGGCCATACTGCCGCCGGACCATCAATTGGCGACGCGGCCCTGGCTGGAGGCGGCCGACCTGGCCGGGATGGACCTGCTCTACCACTTCGAGCTGGAACAGTCCTACCTGTACCGCCGCTACCTTCACCCCCAGCGGATCCAGCTGGGTTCGCTGCAGCAGATCCAGGACGTGCCGGCCATCATTACCCTGGTGCGCGCCGGCTGCGGGATCAGCCTGCTGCCACGGCGGCTGCTCGACGGCGACGAACAGGGCCTGCGGGTCGTGCCCATAGGCGAACGGGGGTTCCGCTTCGAATGGCAGCTGGCGCTCGCCCGTGACGACAGCCGAGCCGTGGTGCGCGAGGCCCTGGGCATGCTGCGGGAACAGCTTCGGGCGCCAGATAGACAGTAACCTACGGCTTTTGCCTGCGTACGCCAAAATACGCGGGGTTCACCCGCCCTACGAAAGCACCTCGTCGAAACCCGTAGGCTGGCGTAGAGCTGCTGTCCGGCGAAACCCAGCGCTGCGCGAAAGGTACGGGCGCTGTTCGTTCAAACCGTGGCGCGCGACGTGCACACGGCCACGACCATATGGGTCAGGCTCTCGATCACCTCGTCCCGGGTCAACACCGGGGCCTCCAGGCTCAGGTAACGCACCGAGCTGTAGTGCACCGCGTTGATCAAGACGAAGAGCTGCGCGGGCAGGTTGTCGATGCGGTACTCCTCGAGATGGCGCAGCAGGTAGAGCCGGCAGGCGTCCATCATGTGCTGCTCCAGCGCTTTGAACATGG
>DATDTH010000058.1:0-3403 GCA_035290985.1 Pseudomonas sp.
GGAACAGCTGTGGCGCCAGGGTGGCCACCAGGCTGTAGAGGTAGGCGGCTGCCGTGCCCAGCCCGATCAGCGTCCACATGTTCGGGCTGCGCTGGCGCACGGAATGCACGCCTCGCACGAAGAACGGCCAGCCGGCCCACAGGGTCACGGGCGTGGCCAGGGCCAGCTCGACCCAGTTCTGGGCGGCGCCATGGAACAACGACAGGGAGTGACCGAGCATGGCCAACGCGGTCACCACCAGGGTGAGCGGCAGTGTCCACCAGAAACGGCGACTGAAGTCTGCGAGTTCCGGGTTCTCTTTCTCTTCCAGTTCGGGGATGACCGGTTCCAGGGCCATGCCGCATTTCGGGCAGGTGCCGGGGCCGGCCCGGCGGATTTCGGGGTGCATCGGGCAGGTATAGAGCGCCGTGGGGTCGGCCGCGGTCGGTGGTTGGCTGTGGTCGGGCTGCTCCGGCAGGTACTGTTCAGGCTGCGTCAGAAACTTGTCCAGGCAGCGCTGACTGCAGAACCGTTGAGCCTGGCCCTGGTGCGAGGCCCGGAACCGGCTATCGGCCTTGACCGACATGCCGCAGACCGGGTCACGGAACTGCACCGGCTCAGCCGGTCCCTGGGTTAGAGAATGGTGCGCGTGATCGCCTGAGGAACTCGCCATGGGTCAGTTCCTGTGCTCTTCGTGGGAATTGTCCGCCCCGTCGTGGCTATGGTCCGCACCGCCATGCTGGTGGCCGAACAGGTGCATCAAGGGACACAGCAGCAGGATCAGGTAGGGCAGGACCTGGGAGACGTGGCCGTAGTGCTCGCGAACCCCATAAAAGAGGGTGATTACCGCCAGCATCAGCAGCACGATGCCGGCTTTGCTTTTCCAGAACGCTGATCTCGGCATGGCCCGGGCCCCTCTCGGCGTGTTCATTGATCCAGGCTCCCACTCTAGCCAGCCTCGACTGACGCTTACCTGATACCTGGATTACATTTCTGTCAGCTTCTGGTCGGTTTGCCCAGTTCGTTGCACACTCACGGTCATACGTTCGATGAGCTTGCTCCCATGAAACTCCTGGTCGCCGAAGACGAACCGAAAACCGGCATCTACCTGCAGCAGGGCCTCAGCGAAGCGGGCTTCAGCGTCGAGCGGGTCACCACCGGCACCGATGCCCTGCAACAGGTGCTTGGTCAGCCCTATGACCTGCTGATCCTCGACGTGATGCTGCCCGGGCTGGATGGCTGGGAAGTGCTGCGCCGGGTCCGGGCCGCCGGCCAGCAGGTGCCGGTGCTGTTCCTGACGGCGCGGGACAGGGTGGAGGACCGGGTCAAGGGTCTCGAGCTGGGGGCCGACGATTACCTGGTCAAGCCCTTCGCCTTTTCCGAGCTGCTGGCCCGGGTCCGAAGCCTGCTGCGGCGCGGTCATGGGGCCGCGGTGCCGACCCATATGCGGATCGCCGATCTCGAGGTCGACCTGCTCAAACGCCGGGCGCTGCGCGGGGGCAAACGCATCGACCTCACGGCCAAGGAGTTCGCCCTGCTCGAACTGCTGCTGCGTCGTCGGGGCGAGGTGCTGCCCAAATCGCTGATCGCCTCCCAGGTCTGGGACATGAACTTCGACAGCGACACCAACGTCATCGAGGTGGCGATCCGCCGTCTGCGCGCCAAGATAGACGACGCCTTCGAGCCCAAGCTGATCCATACCGCCCGTGGCATGGGCTATATGCTCGAGGCGCCGGACGTCCCATGAGCCGCCTGTCCCTCACCGCCCGGTTGAGCCTGATGTTCATGCTGGCCGTCACCAGCGTGCTGGTCGCCGCCGGTTGGTTCTTCCAGCACCTGAGCCAGCATCACTTCGATGAGCTGGACCGCCACGCCCTGGCGGAAAAGCGCCAGGCCAGCGAGCAGATACTCGGTGGCCTGACACGCCTGGCCCAGTTCAATGCCGCGCGTCCCGAGCTGGAGGCCCTGCTGGCCGGCCATCGGGACATGGCGGCGCTGATCCTCGACCCGGGCGGCCGGATCTTGTTCAGCGAACCCTCAGGCACGGCGGTGCCCGGGCATTATCTGCAACTCGCCGGGCAAACCGAATGGGAGTGGCAGTACCGGGGCCGGTTCTGGCGGGGCACGACGGGGCGGGTCGAACTGCCCGGCAACCAGCAGTTGACGGTCCTGCTGATGCTCGACGTGACCAGCCACAAGGCGTTTTTCCACACCCTGGCCGGCTGGTTGTGGGCGGCGCTGATCCTTTTTGCCCTGGTCAGCGCCCTGATGGGCTGGCTGCTGGCCCGCAGCAGCCTGCGGCCATTGCGCGAGCTGGCCCAGGTGACGGCCTCTATCTCGGCCCAGTCGCTCAAGGCGCGCCTGCCCAGCGAGTCCATCCCCGCCGAGCTGCGCCAACTGGTGCTGGCCTTCAACGCCATGCTGGCCCGCCTCGAGGAGGCGTTTTTCCGGCTGTCGAACTTCTCGGCGGATATCGCCCATGAACTGCGCACGCCGCTCAGCAACCTGATGACCCATACCGAGGTGGTGCTCAGCCGGGCGAGAAGCACCGAGGCCTACCAGGAAAACCTCTTCTCCAACCTGGAGGAGTTGCGGCGCATGGCGCGGATGATCGATGACATGCTGTTCCTGGCCAAGGCGGACAATGGGCTGATCATCCCCGAACGTGAGCCCATCGAGCTGCATGCGCTTTGCGAAAAGCTCCTGGAGTTCTATCAGCTGTCCGCCGACGAGCGCGGCATCCGTTTCGAGCTGGCCGGTGCCGCACGGATCCAGGGCGATGTGCAGATGTTGCACCGGGCGTTGTCGAACCTGCTGTCCAATGCCTTGCGCCATACGGCGGACGGGCAGCGCATCCGATTAAGCATCGAGCAAAACGCGCAGCGGGTGTCCCTGGCCGTGGCCAACCCCGGGGCCGGCATCGCCCCCGAGCACCTGGAGCGGATCTTCGATCGCTTCTATCGGGTGGATCCGGCGCGCCGTGAAGGCCAGCCGGGCAATGCCGGCCTGGGGCTGGCGATCACCCGCTCGATAGTCGACGCCCATCAAGGCCGGATCAGCTGCACCTCGGCGGAGGGCTGGACGACCTTTGTGCTGGAGTTTCCGGCATAAGGGCGGGCGGCGGGCCGGTGGCCCGGAGAAGGCTTGGCGCAATCCAGAGCCGCGGCTGGCGGGTGCGGCGCGATTTGCCAGACCGGCTTTTGTGCGGCTAACCCGCCCTTGCGCAACGCGCCGTAGGTTGGGTTAGGCGCGCGGTGCGCAAGCCTGGGGTATACGCGCAGCCGATAGCGCCGTAACCCAACAAATCCTGCGGTGCCAGACCCGGCGAAGCAGCCTGTCGGGTTACGCTGCGCTAACCCGACCTACGAGAAGCGAGTCGAGGGGCTGAAGGCCCGCGCGGGAGGCGGGCCGGCATGGACGGCGG
>DATDTH010000059.1:0-4803 GCA_035290985.1 Pseudomonas sp.
AGAAGGCGCCTTCGCGCTCGATACCCTTGTCGATCCCCGCCAGGCGCTGGCCGAAGCGGCCCTGCACCCAGTCGCGCAGCAAAAAGCGGCTGCTGAGCATGGCCAGGGTGGCCCCCAGGGTGGAGGCGAAGGACACCAGCACGAAGCCCTCGAACAGGCCGAACAGGGCGCCGGCCAGCAGGGTCATCAGCGCCGCGCCGGGCAGCGACAAGGCGGTGACCGCCACATAGGCCAGGCCGAACAGGCCCGCGGCCTGCCAGGGGTTGGCCGCCACCTGGGCGTTCAGGGCCGTCTGCTGGGCCTTGAGGCGCTCCAGGTCGAGGTACTGGCCGAGGTCGAGGACGAAGAACCCGGCGATCGCCGCCAGGATCAGGGCCAGCAGGACAAGCTTGCGGCTATTCATAAGGATTCTCGGTGAGCATGTAGGATGGGTTGAGCGAAGCGATACCCATCGGTCACCCGGATGAAATCCGGGGCCGCCTCAACAACAGGCGCCACCGCCGGCGCCGGCCACCTGGGTGTCGAACGGCAGCAGGCTACCGCACCCGGCAAAGATGCCGTAGTGGGTGGAAAAATCGCCGATAAACTGGAAATGCTCGGCGAAACGCGATTCCTTGAGCATGCGGTAGGTATTGCCGCAGACCGGGAAGACCTTGCCGCGCTCGATCAGGTGGTGCTTGTCCAGCAGGAAGGCCTGGGGCTGATGGGGCACGCTGCCCTGGTAGATCACCGCCTGGCCGTAGTCCTCGCAGGCGCTCTCCAGGGCTTCGAGCTTGAACAGCCGGTAGGTCGCGGAAAAGAAACGGATATGGCCGATGCGTTCGGCGATGCGCGGGTTGTTCAGCTGCAGCGGGCGGTCCTCCACCAGCCGCGGATCGGCGAAACCGGCGGCCTTGGCCAGGTCGAGAAAATCGCCCCAGTAGAGCGCGCCTGACAGGCACTCGCCATACAGCTCCGGGTCGGCGGTCAGCTCGGCCGGGACCCGGCGGTCGGCGTAGACATCGGAGAAATACAGCTCGCCGCCCGGTTTCAGCACACGCCAGGCCTCGCGCAGCACCCGGGCCTTGTCCGGCACCAGGTTGATCACGCAGTTGGAGACCAGCACGTCGAAGCTGTCGCTGGCCAGGCCCAGGCGGTCGAGGGCCTCGATCTCGCCCTCGATAAAGCGCAGGTTCGACTCGGCGTAACCGAAGGCCTCGGCGTGGAAGGCCTGGTGCCGGCGGGCCACGGCCAGCTGTTCGACGGTCATGTCGACCCCGGTCACGCGGCCCTGCTCGCCAACCAGGGCCGACAGGCAGTAGGCATCGCGCCCGGCGCCGCAGCCCAGGTCCAGCACCTGGCAGCCTTCGAGCGCCGCCGGGGCGATCAGGCCGCAGCCGTAATAGCGACTCAATACCTCATCGTGCAGGCGGCCGAGGATCTTCTTCAGGTGCTCCGGCGGCTGGGCGTCGGTGCAACAGGCGCTGGTCTGCAGGTCCGCCGAGGATTGCAGGGTCTGGCCGTAGTAGGTCTTCACTTCGTCGTGCATGGGTGGTCCTCGGAGAATCGGTGCTTGCCGCGAAGGCATCAGGCGAATGAATTCGCCCCTTCAAAAAATGATCGCCCTAGGCCAAGGCGCCGCCGCAACTGGAGCCCTGGCCCGCGGTGCAGGCGTAACAGTGATCGCGGGTAACTATGGGGGTGCCGTCCAGGGTGGCCGTAAGCAGGTCGCGCAAGTGGGCGCGCTCGCGGCCGATCAGTTGCCCGTCCAGCGGCAAGGGCAGCTCGAGCATCTGGTTGAAATCGCAATCGTACAGGTAACCCTGCCAATCGACGCTGACCAGGCTGCGGCACATCAGCCCCGCGAGGTTTTCCGGGCGGTAGCTGTCGCGCAGCAGTTGCATATAGCCGTTGAATTGCCCCTTGCTGACCAGGGTGCTGCCGAAACGGGCGATGGGCTGGTTGGTGATGGTCAGCAGATGATTGAAGACGATGCCGAAGTCCTCGGCCAGGTGGCGCTTGTAGTCATCCTCCAGCGCTTGCTGAGGCGGCGGCAGGCTCGGCCCCTGGGGGTTGTACACCAGGTTGAGGATCAGCCCCGAGCCGTTCTGGCCATAGCCCAGGGCATTGAGCTGGCGCAAGCCGGCGAGGCTGGCCTCGAACACCCCGTCGCCGCGCTGCTGGTCGACATTGTCCCGCGAGTAGCAGGGCAACGAGGCGGACACTTCCACGCCCTGGGCGGCGAGGAACTCGGCCAGGTCTTCCTGGCCCGGTTCGCCGAGTATGGTCAGGTTGCAGCGGTCGATGACCCGCAGGCCTTCCCGGCGGGCATGGGCCACCAGCTCGCGAAAGCGCGGGTGCAGTTCCGGGGCGCCGCCGGTCAGGTCCAGGGTCTGCACCGGGTGCGCATCGATTACCTGGTGCAGCAACGCCAGGGTCTCGTCGCTCAGGCTTTCCGTGCGGGTCGGCCCAGCGTTGACGTGGCAATGCAGGCAGCGCTGGTTGCAGCGATAGGTCAGGTTGACCTGCAGGGCCTCCAGCGCACCGCGGCGGATGGCGGGAAAGGCCAACTGGTCGAGCAGGGGCAACATGGCGTGCACGGCTAACTCCTTCGGGGGTACGTGCTATAGAGCTCGACCGGGGGGATTTATTACAAGGGCTGCGAGCGGCGTGCGCAACCCTCATGCGAACCGGTGCAACACAATCACACAAAACCCCAGGTTTCGCCGATTCGGGGCGCTGTTGCAGGCCCTCAGTGAGACGGTCAGCGCAATCAAAGGGCCAGCTCTCGGCTAAACTGCCTGGGCGCCCTGCCCACGACTGTTTAGGGCGCCGTTACCGAGGTGCCCTGCATGCCGCTCCGTTTACTGCTCCTCTCGCTCTGCCTCGGCTGTGGCCTGCTGTCGGGCACCGCCCTGGCCCAGTTGCCGCTGTTGGCGCTGGGCCCGGACAGCCTGGAGCAGCCGGTCGAGGTCGAACGCAGCCTGTTGCTGGAAGACCCCAGGGGCGCCCTGAGCCCGGAGCAGGCCCTGCAGGGCCTGGAGCGCCGCGGCATCCCGCACCAGGGCAGCCCACGCCTGGGCTACAGCGACAGTACCTGGTGGGTCGGCTTCGCCCTGCAAACCGCATCGGACAGCCCCTTGCGCTTGATCATCGACCACCCCTTTCTCGAACAGATCGAACTCTGGCTGTACGACGGCGAGCGCCTGCTCACCCGGTTGCACAGCGGCACCCAGGTGCCCCTGGCCTTGCGTGATGAACTCTACCCGCAGTTCATGCTGCGCCTGCCGGCCCTGGGCCCCGGTGCCCACCGGGTGCTGCTGCGGGTACACAGCAACTCCTCTCTCAACCTGCCGATGCAACTGATCACGGCCGAGCAGAGCAAGGGCGTGCTGGCGCGCAACTGGCTGCAGAGCGGAGTGGTCTTCGGCGCGCTGCTGATGATGGCGCTGTTCCACCTGCTCAAATACAGCGCCCTGCGCGAACCGCAGCTGGGCTTCTTCTGCGCCACTGCCTTGAGTGTCGCCCTGTACAACGCCGCGACCCTGGGCATCGGCGGCCTGCTCCTGCCGCCGGACTGGCCCCAACTGCCGTCGGTGCTGGCCGACCTCACGGGCTCGGCCATGCTGATCTTCAGCACCCTGTTCCTCTGTTCGGCACTCAAGCTCGACAACCTGGCATTGCGCCTGGTGAGTGGTGGGTTGTTCGCCGCCATTCTCGGTACCGCGACCTGGGGGATACTCGGGCCGGACAGTTACCGGGCCTATGCGCTGCTCAACCTGCTGATCCTGCTCACCGGCCTGCTGCAGCTGAGCCTGGCCCTGACCGCCGTGTGGCTGCGCCGGCCGTTCGCCCGCTGGTTTCTCGCCTGCTGGAGCGGCGCCCTGGCGCTGATGCTGCTGGTGCCGCTGAGCCGCGCCGGCTTTATCCCGACCACCCCCGGCCTCAACGCCCTGCACGCCTATCTGCCGGTGGTCACCATCTTCCTGTTCGGCCTGCTCAACGGCAAACAGCTGGACAAGATCCGCCTCGCCCTGCTGGCCAGCCAGCAGCTGGCCATCGGCAATCTGGAGCAGTACCAGGCCCTGTTTCGCAATGCCGGCGAAGGGATCTTCCGCTGCAGCCGCGACGGCCGCCTGCTCGAAGCCAACCCGAGCTTTCTGCGCCTGCTGGGGGGCGAAGCGGCGGACCTGGTGCAGGCACCGATCCAGCAACTGTTCGTCGGCAACGGCTGGGCACGCCTGAGCGAACGCCTGGGCCCCGGTCAGCCGGCCGCCAGCGGCGAATGCCAGCTGCGCGACCTGCAAGGCCGGCAGTGCTGGGTCTACCTGTCGCTGCACCTGCGCCCCGACTGCATCGAGGCCATAGTGGTCGACCTCAGCGAACGCCGCGCCCTCGAGGAGCGCCTGCAGCAACTGGCGGCCCACGACTCGCTGACCGGGCTGCTGAACCGCCGCGAACTGGAGCGCCTGCTGCAGGAAAGCCTGGGCGCCGCGCAGCCACGCTTCAGCCACCTGCTCTACCTCGACCTCGATCAGTTCAAGCAGGTCAACGACCTGTGCGGGCATTCGGCCGGCGACCAACTGTTGCGCCAGCTGGCCACCAAGTTGCAACACCAGCTGCCGGCCCAGGCCAAGCTGGCGCGCATTGGCGGCGATGAATTTGTCGTATTACTCGAGCAACAAGACGGCGCCGCGGCCATGGCCCAGGCCGAAGCTTTGCGCGCCTGCGTCGAGCAGTTTGTCTTCAGCTGGCAAGGCCGGCCGTTTCGGCTGTTTGTCAGCATTGGTCTGCTGGAGCTGAGCACTGCGGTTAACGATTGGG
>DATDTH010000060.1:0-4129 GCA_035290985.1 Pseudomonas sp.
CGGATTGGCAGTTGCCCATGGCCCTGCGCGAGCTCATCGGTGCGGTCTATGCCTTGCCATCGACCCAGGTGCGCCGCGAGCAGGTGCTGATGCGCCTGGCTACGGCCGAGCTCAATGGCGAGGACAGCGCCGGACTCGAGCGGCTGCGGCGCCTGCTCGGTCTGGCCTGAATGTTTCTTCCCTTTACTCGTTCCGTCGTCGAGTGACATTGCATGCGTCGAATCCTTGCCCAGGTCGGGCCCCTTTTGATAGTCGCCAGCCTGGTCCTGTTCCTGTGCGCCGGGCTGGTCTGGGCCGACGCGCTGCGCCCCTGGCCCTTGGCCGGGGGGGCGACCCTGCTGCTGGCGCTCGGCATGCTGACCAGTGCATGGGCCCGTGGCCAACGCTCGGGTCAGGGCGCCTTGAGCCATCGGGAACAGTCCCGTCAAACCCTGCTCGAGCGCCTGGAGCAGTCCCAGCAGATTGCCCGGTTTGGCCACTGGGAGGCCGACCTGCGCACGGGGGCGGCACACTGGTCCAGCGTGGTTTTCGACATCTTCGGCCAGGATCCGCAGCGCTTCAGGCCTTGCGTGGCGAACGCCAAGGGCGTCGTGCATCCCGAGGACCATGAACTGGTCGAGGCGGGCGAAAAGCGGATGCGCGAAGGCGGCCTGTACGACGTGGTGCACCGCATCGTTCGCCCGGATGGCGAGGTTCGCTGGGTTCATGCCCTGGCGCGCCTGCAGCTCGACGAGCGGGGCGAGAGAACCCGCCTGGTCGGCACGGTGCAGGACATCAGCGAGCGGGCCCGGGCCAAGGTGGCGCTGCAGGAGCAGCGCCGGCGCCTGGCGAGCATCATCGACGGCACCCATATCGGCACCTGGGAATGGAACGTGCAGACCGGGGTCTCGGTATACAACGAACGCTGGGCCGACATCCTCGGCTATCGCCTGGAGGAATTGGCGCCCCTGGACAGCGACACCTGGAGCCGTCTCTGCCATCCGGATGATCTGCCCGGGGCCCGGGGCCTGCTGCAGCGGCATTTCCGTAATGAGCAGCCCTACTATGAAGGGCATTTCCGCATGCGCCACAAGGATGGGCACTGGGTCTGGGTACACAGCCGCGGGCGGGTGGTCAGCCGGACCGCCGAGGGCAAGCCGCTGATGATGTATGGCACCCATGCCGATATCAGCGAGGCCAAACAGCGCGAGCAGGAGATCCAGCGGGGGCGTACCTTTCTCCAGGCCCTGGTGGATTCGGCGATCGGCGTGTCGATCATCGCCACCGACGCCCAGGGCCTGATCACCCTGTTCAACTCCGGGGCCGAGCGCCTGCTGGGTTACCGGGCCGAGGATATGGTCGGTGTCCATACCCCGGCCCTGTTCCACCTGGACGAGGAAGTCCAGGCCCATGGCGAGGAACTGAGCCAGGTCCTGGGGCGCCCGGTGCAGGGCTTCGAGGCGCTGGTGGCCAATGAGCAGGGCGGGGAGGTGAAAACCCGCCAGTGGACCTATGTGCGCAAGGGGGGCGAGCGGCGCCTGGTCAGCCTGACGGTCAGCGCCATTCGCGACGACGCGGCCCGCATCAGCGGCTACCTGGGCATCGCCACCGATCTCAGCGCGCTGCAGCAAGCCACCCGCGCCCTGCAGAAGAGCGAGAGCCGTTTTCGCGGCATGCTCGCCAACCTGCCGGGCGTGATCTATCGCTGCCACAACGATGCCGACTGGTCCATGCAGTTCATGGGCGACGAGATCGAGTCCTTGAGCGGCTACCCGGCCAGTGATTTCATCCAGAACCAGGTGCGCAGCTATGCCAGCGTGATCCATCCGGATGACCTGGCCAGCACCTACGGCATCCAGGCGCAGTTGCTGGAGCAGGAAGTCTTCGAACTGACCTACCGCCTGGTACACGCCGACGGCCATAGCGTCTGGGTGCGGGAAAAGGGCCGCGGCGAGTACGACCGCCAGGGCCGGCTGCTCTGGCTGGATGGCTTCATCTGGGACATCAGCGAGCGCAAGGCCGTCGAGGATGAACTCAAGCTCAGCCAGCAGCGGTTCAGCAGCGCCTTCACCACCGCGCCCCAGGGCATGGCCCTGGTGTCCCCCCAGGGCCGCTGGCTGGAGGTCAACGATGAGCTCTGTCGCATGTTCGGCTACAGCCGCGAGGAACTGCTGTGCACCGACTTCCAGCACATCACCCACCCCGATGATCTGGACGTCGACCTCAAGAACACCGCGCTGTTGCTGGCCGGCGAGATCGGCACCTACCAGATGGAGAAGCGTTACCTGAACCGGCTCGGCCAGGTGATCTGGGCGTTGCTCAGTGTCTCGCTGGTGCGCGATGGCGAGGGTCGGCCGGTACACTTCGTTTCGCAGGTCCAGGACTTCAGCGACCGAGTCGCCGCCGAGCGGGCCATCCGCGAGCGCGAGCACTACCTGCGTACCCTGCTGGACAACATACTCGACGGCATAGTCACCATCGATGAGCGCGGCGCCATCGAGACCTTCAACAGCGCCGCCGAACATATCTTCGGCTACCGCCAGGCCGAGATTGCCGGGCGCAATGTCAGCCTGCTGATGACCGAACCGGATCGTTCGGCTCATGACGGCTACCTGGAGCATTACCGCCAGAGCGGGCAGGCACGCACCATAGGCCGGGTGCGCGAGCAACTGGGCCTCAAGCGCAATGGCGAAACCTTCGTCATGGAATTGGCCGTCTCGCAGATCAGTCACCAGGGCGAGCGGCGCTTCATCGCGGTCATCCGCGACATCAGCGAGCGCAAGCGGATCGAGCGGATGAAAAACGAGTTCGTCTCCACCGTCAGCCATGAACTGCGCACCCCCTTGACCGCTATTGCCGGCTCCCTGGGGCTGATCAACGGCGGTGCCCTGGGTGAGGTGCCGGTGAACATGCGGCAGATGCTGGGCATCGCCCAGGACAACAGCCAGCGCCTGAGCCAGCTGATCAACGACCTGCTCGACATGGACAAGCTGGTCGCCGGCCAGTTGCACTTCGAGTTGCGGGCGCAGCCCCTGATGCCCCTGGTCGAGCTGGCGTTGCGGCATAACCAGCCCTATGCCCAGCAGCATCAGGTGCAATTGCACCTGGCCGAGCGGCTCGAGCAGGCGCGGGTGCGGGTCGACGGCCTGCGCCTGGGCCAGGTGCTGGCCAACCTGCTGTCCAATGCCGCCAAGTTCTCCCCCGCCGGCCAGATGGTGGAGGTCCGCGTGCAGCCTTGGGAGGAGCGGGTGCGGGTCAGCGTCCAGGACCGTGGTCCCGGGGTGCCGCAAGCCTTCCAGGCGCATGTCTTCGGCAAGTTTTCCCAGGCCGACGCCACCGACAGCCGGCAGAAAGGCGGCACCGGTCTGGGCCTGGCGATCAGCAAGGCGCTGATCGAGCGCATGGGCGGGCGGATCGGTTTCGATTCGCCGGAGGGCCAGGGCGCGACTTTCTGGTTCGAATTGCCGCTGCTGGACAGTTCCCCCCTTGACCCCTTACCCGCGGCGGCTGACGCGCAGGAGAACCGAAATGGCTGAATTGACCCGCATCCTGCATGTGGAGGACGACCCCTCGATCCAGGCGGTGGCCAAGGTCGCCCTGGAGGCGGTCGGCGGCTTCACGGTGCTCAGTTGCTCGTCTGGCCAGGCGGCCCTGGACCGGGTCCAGGGCTTCGCCCCGGACTTTATTCTGCTGGATGTGATGATGCCGGGCATGGATGGCCCGCAAACCCTGGAACGGCTGGCCGGCCTGATCGACCTCGAGCGGATTCCGGTGGTGTTCATGACGGCCAAGGTGCAGCCGGCGGAAGTCGAGCAGTACCGCCGCCTGGGGGCCCGCGATGTGATCATCAAACCCTTCGATCCCATGCAGTTGGCGACCCAGGTACGGCAGATCTGGAATCGGGCCCAAGGCTGAACCGCGGCGGCCATCGCCCTGGCGGCGGTGGAGTGCACTGAATAACCCGGATAAGAACATAACCCGGATAAGAACATGCCCGGATAAAAACAGGAGTCCTATGAATACCTTGCAACCTGTGAGCGTCGAGTCCGGGCTGGATGCCGAGCGCGACCTGCTGGACCGGGTCCATGCCGGAGTAGTCGATTGTCAGCTGCTGTTCTGGCGGCCTCGGGACCAGGCCCTGGTGATGCCG
>DATDTH010000061.1:0-2161 GCA_035290985.1 Pseudomonas sp.
GCGCAGTTGGCCGCCGCCGCCGCCCATGGCCGTGAGGCCTGACCCCTAGTCCTTGACGCATTGCAGGATCACGCTTCGCGGGTCGGTCAGGGTCGAAGGATTCATGCCAAACATCTCGACGAAGGCGTGGTGAAGGTGGGCAACGTCGTACAAGCCGGTCTCGTGTGCGACATCCGTCAGCGAGCGGCCCTGGGTCCACAGCGCGATCGCGCGGCGAACGGCATTCTCGCGGCTGAATTGTCGGATCGAGCTGCCGGTCTCCTCCTTGAACAGGTGCCGCAGCCGTGATGGCGAGAGGTGCAACTGGCTCGCCAGATATTCTAGGGTCAGGCTGTTCAAGGGCTGCTGGTCGATCAAGGCAATGGCCTTGGCGACGCGCGGGTTGAGCGGCCGCTCTTCCCGCGGCGCAGGCATGAGTACATTGATGGCCTCCTTGAACAGCGCGCGCACTTCGGCATGGCTTGCCAGCCCGTCAAACGCACGGGCCAGAGCCGGCAGCAGGTGCGCGAAGCGTTCCAGGCTCGGGGTGATCACGGGTTGGCCGAGCATGATGCCGTTCAGGGCCGAAAACTCCGGCGCCTGGATGGGCACATCGAAGATCGCAAGATTGCTGTTGGGGGCGATCAGGCGCTTACGCAGGACCTTTGGCCCGATCAGCGCGACCTGCGAGTGGATCAGGATGCCGTCGCCGATCTCCAGGTGGAAGGGTTCCTTGCAGGCGATCAGCAGTGTGGCGGACAACCGCCGGTAGGGGGTCGGCGAACGGTCCAGGACGAAGGTGGGTGCCAAGAGCAGAAAGCGCTGCGCGCAGTGGTAGATGGTTAGCTGCATGGGTAGCTGCATAAATGAACCTGATGCTTGCCGGAAACCATGCTCGAAAGCCCTCGCATTCTGGCGGCCACAGCCCTTTAGCGCCCACCGCCTAGTTTCAATTCCTCCTGTTTCTTCCCGTTAGGCTTAGCACGAAACGGCAGCCCCTTCCATCAAGTCAGCCGTTTCATACAAGCAGCTCAGCCGCTGCGTACAAGCCAGGGCGCGTTCATCCTGTTGAAACTTGAGCCCCCAGCCGAGCGAGTGGGGCAGGCCGCGGACGGCAAGCCTGGTCCGAGGAAGGTGACAGCAGTGGCCTCGCCGACAAGCCCGATCCGCTCATCGACCTGAGCGCTGCCGCAGCCAAACGCAGCAGATCCCCGTAGTCGAGCGGTGTACCCGTTCAGTTATGACGTGGCCCCGGCTGCCTGGGGAACCGTGCGCACGCGCAACCGGCTGGTGGCCTGGGCCACAGTGGCGCGTTGCACGGCATTGAGAAGTGACTCTTACAAAAATAATAAAGGTGAACAGCATGAAGAAGAGACTCGTCGTGGCCGCTGTCTGGTCGACTGTTACTTACGCAGGTCTGGTCAATGCCGACGATCCAGGCCTGCAGGAATGGGTGCGCGTCGCCCCGGATAGGGTCGCCAGCGAGTGCGGCCTGGACCCGGCCCTGCTCGAGCAGGCCGACAGGAAAATGGGCAACAACCCCTACGCGATAGTGCGGTACGGCAAGCTGTGCCATGAGTACCGCAACACCACCGGTGTCTACCATGTGGCATCGATCACCAAGCTTATGGCCAGCCTGACCGTGGGCATCGCCACCACCAAGACCCAACTCACCGACGAGTCGCTGGTCGCCGACTACCTCAACTGGTGGGAGATGATCGGCATCAACTCCAAGGCCAAGCTCGCCCATGTCCTGGCGATGACATCCACCAAGCGTGATTTGTCCTGGGGTGAGAAAGGCACCTGGAGCTACGATGCCTTGGGCTTGCGCGAAATCGACAAGCTGATCCCGATCGTCAAGCGGGCCCTGGCGCGGAATCCGGAGGCCTTTCCGGGCGTCAAGAACATGACCGATCTGGCCAGGACGCAACTGTTCGACAAGATCGGCATGGGCAACACCAAGTGGAGCGGCTTCACGACCGCCTACAGCATGCGCAGCAACGTGCGGGACATGGCCCGGCTGGGGTTGCTGGTGCTGCGCAAAGGCATGTGGGGCGGCGACCGCGTCGTCAGCGAGGAGTACATCTACCGCATGGGGCATCCGGCCTTCGAGGACACCAATACCGGTTACGGCTACCTCTTCATGATGAACGCCCGGGAGAACTGGAAATACTCGTCCGGC
>DATDTH010000062.1:0-7994 GCA_035290985.1 Pseudomonas sp.
CAGCCGCCGGCCGGCACTGCGGCTGTCCAGGCCGGAATAGGAACCGGGCAGGCGCGCCAGCTCCTGGCCGTCCGGGTCGACCAGGAGCAGGCCGTTGCGCTCGCTGGCGGCGATGCGCAGGTCGGTGCCGGCGCTCAGTTCGCCGGGCACGAAACGCAGGTCTTCGGCCTTGACCTTAGCCGAGGCACCCCAGGGGCTGAGGGCCAGGCTCGGGCTGGCGGCGCCGGCCAGCGACGGCAGCCGGTCGCAACCGGCCAGGGCCAGGCTGGCGAGCAGCAGGGAACGGGTAAACAGCGGATTCATTGAGCGAAGAGTCCTTATGATGGAACGGATGGTTCGTGCGCAGGGAGAGGGGGCAGCACGAGCCCTCTCCCCCCGCCCTCTCCCACTCTTTAAAACAGAGCGTGGGAGAGGGGGCTGGGCGTGCATCGGGGCGAGACCTCGCGAGCTAGAGCCAGGCCTGCGCCAACAACGCATGGCCGACGCGCAGCAGGTCGTTTTTATTCACAGGTTGGTGTAGGTCAGGCCCAGCTTGTAGGTGGGTCCGTACTCTTCGTACTGGGCGTTGTAGGCGCCGCTGCCGGTGTAGAGGTAGTAGTTCTCGTCGGTGAGGTTCTGTGCCTCGAACCTGAGCTGCAGGCCCTTGGTCAGGAAGTAGCCGGCGCTGAAGTCGAGGAAAACCTGGTCGTCGACGCGCAGGTCGTGGGCCTTGTCGGCGATGCCGGCCACCTCATAGAGGGAGTCGGACTTGTAGTTGGCCGACAGGCGCAGATCGAGCTTGTCGTCTTCCCAGCCGAGCATCAGGTTGCCGATCGTGTCGGACTGGAACGGCAGGTCGATGTCCCGCTCGCGGTTGCGCCCACTGGCCGCATCGAAGCCGCTGATGCTGGCGTCGGAGCGGCTGAAGGTGGCGTTAGCGCCCAGCAGCAGGCCGTTCCAGGGGGCCGGCAGCCAGTCGAACTTCTGCGAATAGGCCAGTTCCAGGCCATAGAGCTTGGCGTTGTCGCCGTTGGCGAAGGTGTTGGCCTCGTCGAAGTCGAGCCACTGGCCGGTGCCGGCCAGGTCGCTGTTGTAGACGAAGTTTTCGATGTCCTTGTAGAACAGGAAGGCGGAGACCACCCCGGCGCGACCCAGGTAGTGTTCGATGCCGAAGTCGAGGTTGCTCGCCTCCAGGGGATCGAGGCTCGGGTTGCCGAAGCTGGCCTCGTCGCCGTCGATGACGAAACCGGGGGCCAGTTGGCCGAAGGTCGGGCGCACCACGCTGTTGGTCCAGGCGGCGCGCAGCTGGGTGTCCTGGTCCAGCTGGTAGCGCAGGTGCAGGCCGGGCAGCCAGTGGTGGTAATTATTCCCGGCCTCGATGCCCTGGTAGTCGCCGTCGCGAATACCGGTGCCCTTGGCCTCGAACTCGGTGCCCTCGTAGCGCAGCCCGACTATGATGCGCAGGTCGTCGATATCGAGGGTATTCATCAGGTAGGCGGCATCGATGTCTTCGCTCATGTCGAAGTCATTGACCCGCGATTCTTCCTCATTGAAGAAGGCGCTGCGGTCCAGGCCGCCCAGCAGGTGCTCGAGCTTGTCGGCGGACAGGCCCGGCCCGAAGTGACCCAGGGCATAGTCGACGCGGCCCTTGGTGAAGCGGTCCATGCTCAGCTGTTCGTCGCTGAAACCCAGGTCGTCGAAGTCCTCATAGGTCCAGACGTCGGAGTCGTTGTCCTTCTCGCGGCGGCTGAGCTTGCCGCCGAACTTGACCTGGGCGGCATGGCCGGCCAGTTCGTAGTCGCGGGCCAGGTCGAGCTTGATGTTCTTCTCGGTGTCGGTGGTGTTGTCTTCGGCCCACTCCACTTCGTCGAGGCTGAAGTTGGCCGGGTCATAAAAGGCGCTGCCGATGCTCAGGCGCGGTTTCCGGCTGTCGTTGAAGCCGACGGCACTGAAGTCGTCATTGCCCTCGAAGGTGGCGCCGGCAATATGCCCCGGGGTGTCCTGGCTGGATTGGCTGTAGCCGACCTGCCCTCCCAGGGTCCAGGGGCCCATCAGGCGTTCGCCACCGAGCACATAGGACTGCACCTCCTGGGTTTCCTCGCGGTCCTTCAGCTCGCGCCAGCCCTCGGCCTCGCCGCTTTCGCCCGGGGCCTGGGCATCGGCGAACTCGACGCCGGCGGCGTTGCGGGTTTCGGTGTCCTTGAAGCGGCTATAGAGGGTGCGCAGGTAGTAGCTGGAATAGTCATCGGGCCGGTAGTCGAAGTTCAGGCCCAGGCCGCTGCGCTCGCGGGTGATGGCGTAGTCGCGCTGCTCCAGCTCTTCCAGCCGGGCGCCGTCCTCGAAGTCCCAGGCGCCGCCGGTCTCCACGTTGTCCGAGCCGAAGTCGCGCTCCTGCCAGCTGAGCGCGGCGGCCACGCCAAAGTTGTCGGTGCCGCCGCCCAGGCTGAAGCGCTCACTGGCCGCGCCGGAGAATTTCGGGCTGGTCTCGCCGGTATTGTCGTCGTAGCTGGCTTCACTGCTGCCGGTGTAGAACAGGCCCTTGTGGTCGAAGGCCGACAGGCTCTGCACCTCGATGCTGCCGCCCAGGGAGTTGGCGTCCATGTCCGGGGTCAGGGTCTTGACCACGCTCAAGGACTGCACCAGCTCGGCGGGCAGCACATCCAGGGCCACGGCGCGACGATCGCTTTCCGGCGAGGGCACCAGGGTGCCATTGATGCTGACGCTGTTGAGATCCGGACCGAGGCCGCGGACGCTGACGAAACGGCCTTCGCCCTGGTCGCGCTCGACCGACACCCCGGGCAGGCGCTGCAGCGCCTCGGCGGCATTCTGGTCCGGCAACTGGGCCACGCCGTCGGCATGCACCACGCTCTCCACCCGGTCGGAACGGCGTTGCTCCTTCAGCGCCTGGTCCAGGCTGGCGGCCTGGCCGACCACGCTGAGGTGTTCGGTGGCGTCAACGACCTGCGCGTCGGCGGCCCACAGCGGCGTGCTGGCGATGGCCAGCGCCAGAAGGCTGACAGGAAAGCCCGCTCGGCGGACAGTGAGGCGGCGTATCGGCATGCTGTTCTCCCCAGAAAAGTCTGTTGGGCCGGAGCCCTGTCCGGCGACCTGGGGCGCAAGCTAGGAGCGCAGGATGACGGTTCCATGACAGGGGGCCGCTGCAAGGTCCGATTGACAGGGTTTTCCGAGGGCCCGCGGGCGGATTTGAGCCGAATTGACCCGGCCCGGGACCGGCGCCGTCCAGCGCTCGCACCGTGCCGGGCGCGCGCGCCCCCCGGATCACGCGAAGACGTGGCGAAGCCCTGAGCCGATTGGACCTCCCCCGCTGCCACACAACTGTCATCTGCAGCTGCTCTGCTGCGCCCATTCCCTGCGCGCGGAGCCCGCTGACCATGCCCCACCTGCTGAAGCTGCATCGCCTGAAACTCGCCGCCCTGCTGCTGGCCGCCAACCTGGGGCTGCTTCTGCACCTGGCCGCCGGCGACCTGAAAAGCCTGGACGACTGGGTCTGGCTGGACATCTTCGGTGAGGGCGGCTCGGCCCTGCTCGCCCTGGTCTGGCTCGGCCTGGTGCTCAAGAGCCGCCCGGCCGGCCGGGTCACCAATTTCCTGGCCCTGGGCCTGGGGCTGGTGTTCTTCTCCTGGTGGATCGACTGCCTCGACGAATTCATCCGCATACCGGACAGCATCGGCTGGGACCACTGGCTGGAATCGGCGCCCATGCCGGTCGGCCTGGTCCTGCTGACCCTGGGTATCTACCACTGGCACCGCGAGCAGCTGGCGATCAGCGCGCAGATGGAAAAGCGCGAGGGGCTGTTCCGCGAGCACCGCCTGTTCGACCACCTCACGCCCCTGGGCGGCGCCGATTACCTGCGCCGCCAACTGCAGCTGTCGCTGCGCCAGAGCGCGAACCAGCAACGCCCCTTGTCGCTGATCGCCATCGACCTGGACGATTTCGCTGCGGTCAACCGCGGCTACGGCCACCCGGAGGGCGACGCGCTGTTACAGGCCCTGACCCAGACCCTGCTGCTCAACCTGCGGCGCCAGGACCTGCTCTGCCGCCTGGCCGGCGACCGCTTCGTCGCGCTGCTGCCCGACACCGGAGAAAGCCAGGCGCGGCAGATGGCCGACGAACTGCAACTGGCGGTGCGCCACCTGGCCCATCGCACCCGCCTACAGGGCGAACGCCTGCACCTGAGCGCCACGGTGGCGGTGGCGATGGCCGTGAACGAGGACGCCGACCGCCTGCTCGAGCGCCTCAACCTGGGCCTGGCGCGTGCCAAGCGTCCGCTGGCCAGGAGCGCCTGAGACCGCCATGACGCTCAAGCGCCCCTGGTACGAATGCGACAGCCGCTTCATCGCGGCCCACCATCAACCCGCCACGCTGATCGACCTGGGCCTCGGCCGAGGCCTGGACAGCCACCGCCTGCTGCGCGGCACCGGGCTGTTCCACGAGGACATACTCGGCGGCCAGGCGCGCATCAGTGCGCAACAGTTCCTCGGCCTGATCGACAACAGCGCGCGCCTGCTCGGAGCCGACGACACCAGCTTTCTCTTCGGCCAGCGCCTGTTGCCCGGGCATAACGGCGCCGCCAGCCAGGCCTTGCAGCAGGCCGCCAACCTGCAACAGGCCCTGGAGTTGCTGATCGAGTTGCGGCCCCTGCTCAGCCCGCTGCTGGCGCCACGCCTGCTGCTGGACGAGCAGCATGCCTACCTCTACTGGGTGGACAGCGGCGGCGTCGGTGCGCACTGGCGCTTCCTGATCGAGGCCAGCATGACCGCGGTGGTGGCGATGGCGCGCTGGCTGTCCGGCGAGCGCCAGCCCTGGCGTTTCCACTTCGCCCACGGCCAACCGCGCT
Organism: Pseudomonas sp.; assembly: GCA_035290985.1. GTDB lineage: Bacteria > Pseudomonadota > Gammaproteobacteria > Pseudomonadales > Pseudomonadaceae > Aquipseudomonas. Next base: position 4,838 of record DATDTH010000062.1, read on the forward strand.
ATATCGAACAGTACTGGGTGCACCTGGGCGAGGACCTGCATTTCGACACTCAGCTCGACCTGCTGCGCCTGCCCCGCGACTGCCTGACCCGTGCCTGGCCCAACGCGGCGCACACCGCCGGCGCCGTGGCGCGCCAGGAGGCCCTGGGCCAACTGGACGCCATCGGCTACCGGGCCAGCCTGCTGGATCGCCTGTACGCCTGGTTGCAGGCCCATGTTCGCCAGTCGCCGAGCCTGGAGCAGGCCGCCCAGGCCTTCGAGATGAGCCCGGCAACCTTCAAGCGCAAGCTGCAGAAACACGGCACCCACTACCAGGAACAGCACGACCGGGTGCGCACCCATGTGGCGCTCTACCTCTATCGGCTCAAGGGCTACAGCAACGAGCAGGTGGCCGATTTTCTGCAGTTCCACGACGCCACCAACTTCCGCCGCTCGTTCAAGCGCTGGACCGGGCTGTCACCGAGCGCCCTCAGGCGGCTGTTCGAAGCGGGCTAAGCGGCTGTTCGAGCGAGCGTTCGGTTTCGCGGCCATGGGCCGCTCCTACCCGGAAAAATACGGCAGGCGCGCCCCTGTCACGGCAGCCTGAAATCGGGCGGTGCTTTAAGCAGGGCCTCGAATTCATCGGCGGGCAGCGCCGGGCCGAACAGAAAGCCCTGACCGAAATCGCAGCCGGCTTGCCGCAGCAGTTCGTACTGCTGCCAGGTCTCCACCCCTTCGGCAATCACCTTCAGGCCCAGCTTGTGGGCCATCACGATGATCGCCTCGCACAGCGCGACATTGTCCGGGTCGTGCTCGAGGTTGTAGACGAAGGACTGGTCGATCTTGAGGAAGTCGAGCTTGAACTTGCGCAGGTAGGACAGCGACGAGTAACCGGTGCCGAAATCGTCGAGGGACAGCTGGATGCCGGCCCCCTGAAAAGCCATCAGTTGCTGGATCACCGAGGCATTGGAGGCCAGCAGCAGCCCCTCGGTGATTTCCAGCCCGACCGCCGGTCTACCGCTGCTGCAGGTAGCCCGGCCCCGACTCTCGCATTGGCGTCGCCACTCGCCGTAGAGCGAGCCATCGCTGCGGTAAAACTGGGCGGGCGATACGTTCACGCTAACGGTGAAAGCGGGATCCAGGGCGCGCCAGCAATGGGCCTGGCGCAGCGCTTCGTGGAACACCCAGTCGCCGATCGCGACTATCAGGCCGTTGTGTTCGGCGATGGGAATGAACCTGACTGGGCTGATCAGCCCCTGCTCCGGATGCTGCCAGCGCAACAGCGCCTCGGCCTTGACGATCCGGCCGTCGAGCATGTCGACTATCGGTTGGTAGTAAAGCTGCAACTGTTCGCCACCGATCGCACGGCGCAGATCATTGCTGAGGTTCATCCGGGCTTGCGCGACCTCCTGCATGCTCGAGGTGAAATAGCTGAAGCGGTTGCGCCCCGCCCCCTTGGACTGGTACAGCGCCTGGTCGGCGTTGCGCAGCAGGTCGCTGGCGTTATTGGCGTCCTGGGGGTAGAGCGTGATGCCGATGCTGGCCGAGATAAAGGCCTCTTCAGCACCCAACTGAAAGGGCTGGGTCAGGTCGTCGAGTATGCGTTGCGCCAGGTCGGTGGCGCTGTCGACATTGTGCAATTCGCTGAGGGTGATGGTGAACTCGTCGCCGCCGAAACGCGCGACCGTGTCGGTTTCACGCACATAGCCGGACAGGCGCTGCCCCACTTGCTGGAGCAACAGATCGCCGGTCGGGTGCCCCAGGGTGTCGTTGATTTCCTTGAAGTGATCGAGGTCGATAAACAGCAAGGCCAGCGGCAGATTGCTGCGGTTCGAGCGTTTGAGATCCATCTCCAGGCGGTTCTGGAACACGTTGCGATTGGGCAACCCCGTCAGGCGGTCGAAGTTGATTTCCCGCAGGGCCTGCTCGATCCGCATTCGGTCGTGCACCTCGGCGGCCAGGGCAAAGGCCTGCTGCTGCAGGTCGGCAATGGTGCGTTGCAGGACGCTGATGCCGGCGAGCGGGTCGTAGCTTTCGGCCGGCAGCACCGCCGTGTGCAGGTCGCAGACTTCGTGGAACATGGCGCTGTCCTGCTGCTTGGGGAAGGCGCTCAGGGGGTAACCGCACAGCAAGGTGAAGGAGTGACGCTGCAGCAGCTCGTTGAAATAGCGCTCCACCTGGATGGCGGCATCGTGCTTGCCGAGCAAGCGCAGCGGACAAGGCGCGGTGCCGCAGAGAATCGCCACCATTTCACCAAAGATATGCACGTGGCCCTCATGACCGACGGCGGCCCGCTCGATGACATCGCCGATCTCGGCGTGAAAGCGCGCCTGATCCGGCAGCCCGTCGGCCATAAACAGCGGCAGCATATGGTCGACGTCCAGCGCAATGTAGCGCCCGCCGGACGCGGGGTCCGTGTCAGGCAATAAACCACGCGCCTTGAGCAACCCCTCAAGCTGCTCAAGGTGCTGCTGGGTGGCTATCACTATGCCCTTGTCGCCCGCGTCAAGCGCCGAACCTATGTACTCGGACAAGCCTTCGAGCAAGAAGCTATCGTTTTCGTAAAATTGAACGCTGTGCACGCTTTCCATTGAGAAACCCCAACCACTGGAACCACTGACCTCCATAAGGCAAGGAGACAAGGACACAGCTTTAGTTCAGTGGATCCGCGCGGTGGTGCACGCCAGCGCTCCCGTGGGGCGGCAAGCGCCCGGATCCCATGCGGAGCGGGGTCGCATACCCCGCCTTTCAGGCCACCGACCGTGGTGGCTGCTCATGTGGCGTGCCGAGATGATGCTCACGCGTACCGAACACCCAGTCGAACCAGGGCTTGGTCACGCACCAGTTGGCATGCGGGTTGGGGCCCATATGGTGATCGTAGTGCCAAGGCAAATGGCGGCGGGCCCAATCGGGCCGGTCATGGGACTTCTTGTGGGTCAGGTAATAATTGACCGCGCAATACCAAAGCGTGAGGCACAACCAGGGCGCCCAGAAGACCAGCGGGGCGATCAGGAGGCTGGCGGCTATCAGGGCCCAGGCTTCCTTGCCCTGGGCATGCCAGCCCAGCACGGACTGGCGGTAACAGGGGTCATGGAACCCATGCCGGCGGGCATTGCGATGGTGTTCGTGAAAATGAAAGCTCCAGAAGGTGCCCCGGCTGCGGCCCAGGCCGTGCAGCA
>DATDTH010000063.1:0-6344 GCA_035290985.1 Pseudomonas sp.
CGATGCGGGCCCGCCCTTAGGTCGCGTAGGGTCAGTCCAGCCACCCTGCGCCTGAGGTCTGGGTCAGACCCGGGCCGCGGTGACCGCCGCCGAGCCCCAGGTGGTGCGCCAGCGCTGCTTAACGCTGTAGAGGCCGAACCAGGCCAGTATGCCGAGGCTGGCGAAGAACCAGAGGGCGAGTTGGTAGTCACCGGTGCTCTGCTTGATCGCGCCCAGACCGGCCGCGAGGAAGAAGCCGCCGATGCCGCCGGCCATGCCGATCAGGCCGGTCATCACGCCGATTTCCTTGCGAAAGCGTTGGGGAACCAGTTGGAAGACCGCGCCGTTGCCGGCACCCAGGCCGAGCATGGCGCTGACGAACAGCGCCAGGGCCGCGGTGGAGCTGGACAGGTTGAAACCCACGGCCGCGATGCAGACTGAGGCGAGGGTGTACATGAACAGCAGCGAGCGGATGCCGCCGATACGGTCGGCCAGGGCGCCGCCCAGGGGCCGCATCAGGCTGCCGGCGCAGACGCAGGCGGCGGTGTAGTAACCGGCGGTGACCGGGTTCAGGCCGTACTGGTCGTTGAAATAGCCGGGTAGCGCGCTGGCCAGGCCGATAAAGCCGCCGAAGGTCACGCTGTAGAAGAACATGAACCACCAGGTGTCGCGATCGCCCAGGGCTTTCAGGTAGTCGGCGATGGTCTTGGGTGCCGGACGTTCCGGGGCATTGCGCGCTACCAGGGCGAAGACCACCAGGGCGAACAGCAAGGGGATCAGGGCCCAGCCGAAGACGTTCTGCCAGCCGAACAGCGCGGCCAGGCCGGGGGCGAACAGGGCTGCGAGCACGGTGCCGGAGTTGCCGGCGCCGGCAATGCCCATGGCCTTGCCCTGGTGCTGCGGCGGGTACCACTGGGAGGCCAGCGGCAGGGCGACGGCGAAGGCCGCGCCGGCAAAACCGAGGAACAGCCCGAGCAGCAGGGCGTGCTCATAGGTCTCGATCCCGATCTGCCAGGCGCAGAACAGGGCCACAATCACCACCACCTGGCCAATCAGGCCGGCGGTTTTCGGTGACAGGCGATCGGCCAGCAGGCCCATAAAGAAGCGCAGGATGGCGCCGGCCAGAATCGGGGTGGCGACCATCAGGCCGCGTTGCTGGGCGGTCAGGTCCAGGTCGGTGGCTATCTGCACCGCCAGGGGGCCGAGCAGGTACCAGACCATGAAGCTCAGGTCGAAATAGAGAAAGGCGGCGAACAGCGTGGGGGTGTGGCCGGATTTCCAGAAACTTGTGTTCATCGAGCACCTCTTCTTCGCAAAGGGACCCGGCCGGGATGACACCTTGTGATCGTGGGCACAAGGTGGACATCCCGCCGGGGAGGCGCTGCACTTGTGGCGCAGTGCCCTGAGGCCGAAGCCGCAGCAGGGTTGAGAGTTACAGGCGAAACGTCCGGATCGCGGCGCGTCCACCGGCTCCAGTCGCTGGAGCGAAACGAAAAAAAACGCCGCGGCACCTGGCCGTTCAGTGAACGGGGGTGACGCGACGTCTTTGTCGTAGTGGGGCAGCCGCCATTGGCTACCGGTAGTCATGCTCTAGCAAGAGCCGAGCCAAACTCACAGAGCGCCCTTTAATCGCCGGCTGCAGTGCGCTAAAAGGGCAATGGCGCACGCCTTGGCGATTCAAAACGGGGCGCCGACTCGATCGGGTGCGCGCTGATAGGGCGTTTTCATCGGGCCCTGTCGAATCCAGCTGTTGTTGGTGCCGCGCCGGGTTTCGCCAGGCAGCGGCTGCATGCCAACAGGCCCCGCGCCTTGAAAACAGAGCGCTGGGTTTCGCCTAACGGCGGCTCTACGCCAGCTTATGGCTTCCCAAGGACGCTTTTCTTGGTCCGGGAACCTAATGGCTAAATTGCCCTCCACTGGGCGCGTTCCCGTCACTGGAGGTGCGGGGTATTTATGGGCGTGCGCAGCAAGGGAGCGTTGGCGGTGCCCACCCGAGGTGGCCCGATGGGGCCTGCTCGGTGCCAGGAACTCTCTTTCTTTATGATCGACCTCACCACCTGGAATCTGACGATTCCCAGTCATGACTCTGCGACCCTGATCGACACGGCCCGTCTCAATAACGGCTATGACAGCCAGTATTTTCGCCGCGAGGCCGATGGCAGCATCGCCTTCTGGGTACCGGTCCAGGGCGCGCTGACCGAAAGTGCGCGTTATCCGCGCAGCGAGCTGCGGGAAACCCAAGCCGACGGTACGCTGAGCTACTGGAGCCTGCAGAGCAGCGACAGTTATTTGAGTGCGGTCATGACGGTCACCCAGGTGCCGAGCAAGGGCAAGATCATCATTGGGCAGATCCACAGCAAGGACGAGGTTGGCAGCCAGAACGATCCCTTGCTCAAGCTGCAGTACCATCATCTGCGCGGTGTCGGTCGGCTGGAGGCCCTGTTGCGCAAGCGTCCGGGGGACACCGAGGTGCAGAACATCCTGCTGGCGGAAAACGTGCAGTTGAATGAGCGCTTCAGCTATGAGCTGCGGATCACCCCCAGTGGCCGGCTCGGTATCCAGGTTAACAGCAAGGGTGATGACGGCTCCTATTACCAGCAATTGAGCGGCTACTGGAGCGCACAACAGCTGTATTTCAAGGCCGGCGCCTATATCCAGGACAATTACGGCGCCGACAATGAGGGCGGACGGGTGACCTTCTACTGGCTGAATACCCTGCACCGCTAACAGGCTGTTGAAAAACTACCTGCGTTGCCGATACTGCGTTAAAAACACCCTCGGAATGCTCATTTACACCTCGTAAACTGCGCTTCCTCGGGTATTTTTGCCTTGTCTCGGCTGCCTCGCCTACGTTTTTCAAAGGCCTGTAGCCGGGCTGGTGAGGTGCTGGCATTCGCCGGCTCGATAAGCCGCCGGATGGGCTTTGGGTTGGGTAAACTGCGGCCTCCGCCGCCACCGACGAGAGCGCCCATGGCCCGCCTGACACTGGAATTTCCCGAAGATCAATTCTGCTACGCCACTCACCTGACGGTGCGGGTCACCGATATCAACGGCGCCAATCACCTGGGCAACGACTCGATGATTTCGATGATCTCCGAGGCGCGGGCGCGTTTCCTCTTCGAGTTCGGCATCGAGGAAACCAGCCCCGAGGGAGTGGGTATCCTGGTCACCGACCTGGCCACCACCTACAAGACCGAGGCCCATGCGCGGGACCAGTTGCTGTTCGAAGTCGGGGTGATGGATTTCAACCGATACGGCGGGGACATCACGTTCCGCATCACCCGTCCGGCGGACGGCCGGCTGGTGGCCATGGCCAAGTCGGGGTTCGTGTTCTTCAGTTTCCGCGACAGCCAGGTCGTACCCATGCCCGCAGTCTTCGAGGCGAAATTCCCCAAGGTCAATCGGCTGCCCTGATCAGTTGGGTGTACTCGCCGAAGGCAGTACACCAGAGGGGGGAAGGTGAAGGGCCAGCCGCAGACAAAAACGGTGGACTGTCGCTGAACTACGCGCTGAGCTTAGCGACGCCCGGTTCACCCTACGTCCCTGTTACACAGGGTTTTTTCGCCGAACCGCAAGAAGGCGAAGGCAAGGTGAAGTGTTTTAGCCTGCCAGCTTGGTCAGGGCGGTACAGGCGGTCAGAAAGGCGTCGTGCTGGTACTTGTTCAGGGCAGCGGGCAATTCGAGCTGCTGCTTCTTCTGCAGGGCGCTGATGGTCTGGGGCGAGAGCAGGGTCACTTCGCAGCCCTCCAGCAACTGGAGTATGGCTTCGATCTTGAAGGTGATGGGGCCACCGGCGAACTCGCCCTTCTTGCTGCGTTTCTTGATGGCGATATGGCTGAGCTGATGGGCGTCGACCAGGGCTTCGAGCTGGGCGCGAAAGGTTTTGACGTTGGCCGCCAGGTCGTCATCGGCCAGGGCGAGTTTCTTCAGGGGCAGGGGCAGGTAGTGGAAGGACGCACCCTGGCGTTCGGCGAGCGCCAGTATGGCTTCGTTGGCCTTGATTTCGATTCCGCAGACTTTCATGGTCGATTTCCGAGGGGCCTGTTCGGGCGCCTACCCGGTTCGGGTGAACCGGGTAGGCGGGGGTAAGGCGCGGCTATTTAATCACGCCGTTGCGTTGATGCCGGTAGACGCTGATCGCCTCATAGACGGCTTTTCTCAGGCGGTTGATCCCGCCGATCGGCCGGTGTTCCTCCAAGGCGTGCCAGGGGTTGAACGACAGGTTGTCGCAGAACAGGTTCTGCTCGGTACTGTCGAAGTCCTGGGCCGGCACCTTGATGGTGGCGACGGTCTCGAAGGGCGCGAGCGCTTCGTCCCATTCGACGCTGGGGTCCTCGATGGGCATGTAGTGGGCGGGGTTCTGTCGCTGGATCTGCAGGGCGAAGCAAGCCGGCGTGCGATCCAGGGACAGTTGCTGGTAGAGCGCGCCGCGCAGGAAGTTCGGCAGGTCGGTATTGGGTTTCGGCAACGCATACCGGGGGCAGTTTTCCGGGGCCGGGATGACCCGGTACTTGATATTGAGCGGTCCGAGCTTGAACGGCGCGATGGAGTTGTAGGTGGTCTGTACCGGACTCTGGGGCGCCGGGGCCAGGGTCTTCAGGGCGATCACCAGGTGGCGGAACTCCCAGCTGCGCGGATCCCAGGACGGGAAGAAGGCCAGGATCTTCTTGCCGTCGGCCTGGGCTGCGAAATTGCTGCGGTACTCGGCCACGTCGCGCACGAAAAAGGCCGGGTGGTTGAACATCACGAAATCCTGGTCGCCGGCGTTGGCGGCGCTGGCCAGCAGTTTCTCCCCAGGCACGTCGAGCAGCTTGAGCCCCATGCCACGGGCGTCGCGGGCCCGGTCGAACTGCGGGTAGGCATTGCCGTTGGACAGGCGCAGCCAGGCGTGCCAGGTCTTGCCTGGTTGGCTGAGCACGCCATGGCGCAGCAGCGGATCGAGGTCGGGCAGCACATTGACCTCGGCCTTGAGGCAGCCGTGGGCCTTGGCATGGGCATCGCGCAGTACCCGGGTGTTGTCGCGGTGCTGCTCGACCACGCGGATGGCGTCTTCGATGATGATTTGGGTAAGTGCCGCTTCACCGGGCGCGATCTGTTCCTCGGTCGAGACCGGGCCGGAGAATTTCCAGGCGTAATAGGCCGTGCCAATGCCCCAGCCGGTCAGGCCGATCACCAGCAGCACGAGTAGAAGTTTGCCGAGCACGCGGCCCAGCCAGAGCCAGAAACTTTTAAGCATACTGCAGTTCCCCTTGGCATATTCCTGAGCGGCCCGGGGGCCGCCGGTGATGCCCTGCGCTGGGCGCAGGGCCAATATCAGCCGTTATGGCTTAGCCCTACGAGCGGAGCACTTCCCGGACAGTTCGGTCCCGGATTCCAGGGCCGGCCTTCCAGGGGCGTCAATTGAGGTTCCAGCTCGGCGTCACCCAGCACCTTGAGGTATTCGAGCAGCGCCCAGCGCTCTTCCGGCTGCAGGGCCCGGCCGATCACGCCATCCTGGCGGCAACCATCGCGAAACTCGTGGCCGCGGTTGCCGTTGCCGACTATGGCGGTGTCGAAGCGGAAACCGCCCTTGAACGTCTCGCTGCGGTAGCCGAGCCGTTCTGGGTCGTATTCATGGTTACCGACCCAGAACTGTGCCTGGCGTTCACTCACCGGGGAGAGCAACTCGAACAGGTTGGCCACCGAGCCGTTGTGCAGGAAGGGCGGCGTGGCCCAGATGCCGTCCAGGGGCCGGGCCTTGTAGCCGCGTTTCTCCTGCACGCCGATCGGCAGGCTGTAACCGCTCATGACCTCGCGTTCCGGCCCCTGGATGCCGGCATCCTGGTAGGCGCGGTTTTCCACGTAGGCGGTGATATAGGCCAGCCCCTTGGCACTGGAGATGCTGGCGAAGTCGAGATCATCCAGGCTGGCGCCGAACAGGCGCACGTCCAGTTTGCCCAGGTCGGCCTTGGTCCAGCCCAGCCGGCGGATATCGAAGCGGTGATCGGCGATATTGTTCGCGGTGTTCGGGTCGGTGCCGACTATCGAGGTCGGCACTATGCGCATGCGCCACTCGGGGTCGCGGGTCGGCGCCAGGTGAGCGTTCTGGGGTTTGGGGTCGGCGGCATGGCAGTAGGCGCAGTTCTCGGCATACAGGGCACGGCCCCGGCTGGCCCGTTCGAGGTCGACCTTGCCCAGCACGGCTTGCGGCCAGGCTGGCGGCTTCAGCTGTTTCAGGGTTTCCTCGAGCCGGTACAGGTCCTGCGGACGTACTCCCGAGGGATAGCGCTCGGCTTGCGCCAGGGGCTGGCCCTGGGCATCGAACAGGTGCAGGGGCGCACCGACGCCGAGGGCCTAGCCTATATTGCGGGCCATGGGTTGCATGG
>DATDTH010000064.1:0-5005 GCA_035290985.1 Pseudomonas sp.
GCCACTCGGCCAGGGGCGGTATGGCGCTGAAGCCGTCGCGGGCCCCGCTGGCGATGACCTTGAGCGGCGTATGGCGGCGGGCCTCGGCAATCGCCTTGGTCGCCCAATGCCCCGTTTCCAGGTAATCGGCCGACTGGCCGGGCGCGAGCAGGTTCAGCGGCAGCAGGCCGAACTGGCAGGACGCCCCGCCATGCAGGAAGAGCACGCGGTAGTTCGTGGGCAGCGCCAGCAGTTCGCGCAGGTCCTGTTCGGCCGTCTGCATCAGGTCCTTGAATAGCGCGCCGGTAAAGGGCTGCTCCAGCAGGGACAGGCCGCTGCCTTGCCAGTCCGGTAGCTCGTCGCGGATCTGCGCCAGCACCTGCGCGGGCAGCATCGCCGGCCCGGCGGCGAAGTTGAAACCCTCGCCCGCGGCCGCCGCGGCCGCCTCAGGAAAACAGCTGCAGGCCATGGCCGCCGGCCGCCATCAGAAACAGCAGGGGGATGGAGAGGATGGTGTTGCTGCGCGAGGAAAGGAAAGTGATCCGCGAGCAGCGCACCCGCTCCTCCAGCGACGCCGGTACGAAACCCAGCAGTTTTTTCTGCTGGGGCCAGAGCACCAGCCAGAGATTGAGCAGCATCAGGGTGCCGATCCAGGCGCCGAGGCCGATCACCGCCTGCGGCCCCTGCAGCAGCAGGGCATCGGCCAGCCAGCCGCGCTGCCAGAGCATCAACAGGCCGGAGAACCAGACGAGCAGGGAGGCGTAGCGGAAGAGGCCGTGTTCGCGGCGCATCCGCTGTTGCAGGTCCCGCCCCCGGGTGGCGGCATCGGCATCGCCCTGGAAGGGGACGAAGTTCGGCTGCTGGATAAAGGCGGCATAGTTATGGCCGACCCACACCAGGGCGAACAACAGGTGGGCATAGCGGGCCAACAGGTCGAGCATGGGCCACTGCATGGAACAGCTCCTGATGCGGATTGATATGAACCGGGTTGCGACGATGCCAACATCCGAATCAGTTCCATTCGGGTCGGGATGTGCTAAGCGCACCGTCGAAGCATCGTCGTCACACCGGCCTCTGCGGGTTGCACCCGCCCTACCAGAGCGGCGCAGTTAGCCGCGCGAACCGCCGACCTGGCAAGCAACGCCGCTCCTGCCGCGCTGCGTAACCCGCCAAGGCGGAGTCACGTGCAGTCGTATCTTTTGTAAAAACGCTCCACTCATCCGGCGCCCAGCCAGAAACGCAGCAGCAGGTAGCAGCAGAGGGTCAGGGCCAGGCCGGCGCCCAGGGTGCCGGCGAAGGAGTCATGGGGCAGCTTCAAGGTCCACCCCCTGGCTGGCTTGGCGCGGGATCAGCGGTTGGCCCGGGCGGGGCGCGTGCTGCGCCCGTTCGACGGCCTCGCGCACCAGGGCATGGTCCGGCGACTTGCTGCAGGCCGGGTCGGTGTTGTCGCCGGAGCCGGTGAGCAGCAAGGCCTGGCAGCGGCAGCCGCCAAAGTCCTTTTCCTTCTCGTCGCAGGAGCGACAGGGCTCGGGCATCCAGGCATCGCCGCGGTACAGGTTGAAGATCGGCGAGTCGCGCCAGATCTGCTCCAGGGGTTGCTCGCGGATGTTGGGGAAGGTCAGGTCCTTGAAACTGCCGGCCTGGGAGCAGGGCAGCACGTTGCCGTTGGGCGCTATGGTCAGGTGGATGGCACCCCAGCCGTTCATGCAGGCCTTGGGCCGCCCCTCGTAATAGTCGGGTATGACGAAGAAGATGGTCAGGCGCTCGCCCAGGCGGGAGCGGGCCTCCCGCACCTGGGCCTCGGCCCGTTGCAGTTCCTCGCGGGTCGGCATCAACTGGTCGCGGTTGAGCAGGGCCCAGTTGTAGTACTGCACGTTGGCCAGTTCCAGGTATTCGACCCCCAGTTCGGCGGCAAAGGCGATGATCTCCGGCACCTGGGCGATGTTCTGCCGGCTGATGGGCACGTTCAGCACCATGGGGAAGCCCTGGGCCTTGATGGCGCGGGCCATGGCGAGCTTGCGCTCCAGGCAGTCGACCCCGGCCAGTTGCTGGGCGGTGGCCCGGTCGGTGGACTGGAAGCCGAGCTGGATATGCCGCAGTCCGGCGGCCTTGAGCGCCCGTAGACGGGCCTCGGTCAGGCCGATGCCGGAGGTGATCAGGTTGGTGTAGTAACCCAGGCGATCGGCTTCGGCCACCAGCACTTCCAGGTCCTTGCGCAGGGTCGGTTCGCCGCCGGAAAAGCCGATCTGCAAGGCGCCGAGGGCGCGCGCCTGGGTCATCACATCAATCCATTCGGCCGTGCTCAACTCGTCGCGGCGAAACTCGGCGAAGTTTCTCGGGTTGCTGCAGAACACGCACTGCAGCGGGCACTGGTACGTCAGTTCGAGCAATAGCCAAACCGGGGTGCCGTTGCCATCAAGCCTTAGTTCGGATCCAGCCTTTGTCACGGGACACCTCCAGAAAGCGCATGACGCCGTTATGAATGACATCCGCCGCGCCGGCGTCATACAGCGCGACCAGGGTCTTGATCAACTCGGCCACCGAGGTGTTGCCATCGCACAGGCTGAGGGTGTCACCGCCGGTCTTGTTGAGTTTGACTATGCCTTCCGGGTACAGAAGGAGATAAGCGTTTTGCGAGCTTTCCCAGCGGAACATAAAGGGTGGGCGGATCTCGAAACGATCCGTCGGGTCGATCGGCAGGACGGCCATGGGCTTGCCTCCGGTGCGGGGGGGGCGGGGCGCCGCGCAAGCCGCCCCGCCAGGTTTAATGCCTAACGCAGGTAAACGTAGGCGGTCACTTCAAAGCCCAAACGCAGGTCGCAAAAATCCGGATCAATCCACTGCATGGTCTATCTCCTGTAAGAGGGAAGTTCACTGTTTTGCAATGACGCAACCTGAGGCTACAGGCTGTTTGCGCCAGGGATTAATGCGACTTTTGAAGTAACTTGGCGGGTACTTGGTAGGGGTTTTTTTGAAAGTTTTAATTGAGTTGGGTATGTTGGGTGGTTATTGATTGTGATCATTTTTCCGCGTGTTCTTATTGCGTATGGTTGATGGCTTTTATTTAAATCTGATGGGCGTTTGTCCCATGAACGAGGCGGCGCTGCGCTCGCGACGCACCCTGCATAAAGGCATACAGGCGGCCGGCGGCGCCTGACCTTGTGCCGTCCCTACTCCCTCGGAACTAGCCCCTCTACAACTAAGGGACCATGGAGGCGGCCGGCCAATCCATGCCTAATGCCGGTCACAATCATAAAAACGCTGGGGTCTGGTCTCCAAGGCCCCCGCGCTGTCAGGAGGTTCCATGCAACCTGCCGCTTCCCGTTCCTTCTTGCCGGCGCTGCTGCAAAGCGCCGCTGTGCTGCTGTCGATGGGCGGCCTGATGCTCGACTGGATGCCGCTGAGTGTCGCCCTTGGGCTCCTGCTGCTGGTGGTCTGGCTGCCGGCCCTGTGGCCGCGGCGACCGGCCACGGACGAGGGCGCGAGCGTCGGACCGGATATCGGCCAACTGACCCGCGACCTGTCCTACCGCACCAGCCATAACGCCCTGTCCGCCGCCGGCGTGGCGTTTTCCGTGCAACGCCTGGGCGAGAAGCTGCACTCGCAGCTGGACGCCGCGGCGCGCATAGTCGCTAGCGCCGACGTGATGATCCAGACCGAGGAAGCCACCTCCAGCCGCAGCCAGCGCGCCGTGAGTGCCGCCATCGAGGCCCGGCAGAGCAGCGCCGACGGTCACGCCCTGCTGGGCGAGGCGATCCTCTGCATGCACCAGCTCAGCGCCCGGGCCAATGCCAGCCAGCAAACCATCCAGGCCCTCAGCCAGCGCAGCGAGGAGATCCAGCGTGTCACCCAGGTGATCCAGTCGATCGCCAGCCAGACCAACCTGCTGGCCCTGAATGCCGCCATCGAGGCGGCGCGCGCCGGCGAACACGGCCGCGGTTTCGCCGTGGTGGCCGACGAGGTGCGTGGCCTGGCCGGGCGTACCGCCAAGGCCACCGAGGAGGTCGGACAGATGGTCGCCGATATCCAACAGCAGACCGCCACCGTGGTCGAGCAGATCCAGCAACTGTCCAGTGATCTGGATGCCGGGGTCGGCCAGGTGGAGCGCACTGGTGAGCACCTGGAGAGCATCGCCCGCCTGGCGGCCACAGTGGACGAGCAGATCGGCGAGATAGCCGCCGGCACCGAGATCAACCGCGAGCAGTTGGCCAGCCTGTTCGTCGCGGTCGGGCAAATGCGCAGCGACCTGGGGGTCAGCGAGGAGCAGACCCAGTCTCTGGCCAAGGCCGCCAGCGACCTGGAAGGCCAGGCCGAGAGCATCAGTGAGCGCCTCGCCGAAGTCGGCCTGGACCACTACCACCAGCGCGTCTATGACCTGGCCCGGACCGGGGCCGAGCAGATCGCCGCGCAGTTCGAGGCGGATATCGCCCTGGGCCGGATCAGCCTCGAGGACCTGTTCGACCGTCAGTTCCGCGCCCAGGCGGGCACCCATCCGACCAAGTACAGCTCGCGCTTCGACCAGTACACCGACCAGGTGCTGCCGGCCATCCAGGAACCCCTGCTCAAGCAGCACGAAGGCCTGGTGTTCGCCATTGCCTGCACCGCGGAAGGCTATGTGCCGACCCACAACCAGGCGTTCAGCCAGAAGCCGGTCGGCGACCGCCAGCTGGACATCGCCCGCAGCCGCAGCAAGCGTTTGTTCAACGACCGCACCGGCATTCGCTGCGGCAGTCACCGGCAGGCCTTGCTGCTGCAGACCTACACCCGTGACACCGGGGAATTGATGCACGACCTGTCGGTGCCGATCATCATCAAGGGCCGTCACTGGGGTGGCCTGCGCCTGGGCTACAAGCCGGAAAGCGCGGCACCGGCCGTGCGTGTGGCGAGCCCCCGTGTCGCGCGGGCCTGAGGGGCACCCCGGGCTCAAGCGCCGGACCCTGCTCGGCGCCCTGGCCCTGCTGCCCTGGCTGGCCGGGGCCCGGTCGGGGGGCAGCCAGGCGCGGGTGCTGGTGGTCGGCGGCGGCTT
>DATDTH010000065.1:0-13712 GCA_035290985.1 Pseudomonas sp.
GCTGGCGGTGGAGTATCAGCCGGAAGCGGCAGGCGAATACCGGCGCTGAGCCATTGCCGGGCCATTAATGGTCTAGAGTGCATGCACCCGCCGTATTGGCAAGGAGCCTGTATGTCCAGTCTGCCGTTGTATTTTCCCCCAGGGTTCGTCCTGCCCCAGGCGCTGCTGTGCGCCCAGCTGGTCGCCGCCGCCTACGACCAGTACGACCAGTGGCAGGCCGCGGATCGGCCGCGCCGGCCTCAGGATTTCGACTGGGTGGCGCCGCAGATGGCCGGCTGGCGCTTTTCGGCGCCGGTCTGGAGCATTCTCAGCGAGCTGCACTTCATCAACGAGTCCGAACCCTTCGGCTTCGCCGCCCGCGATCCCCAGGGCGAGGTCTACCTGGTCTTTCGCGGCACCGATACGGTTCAAGACTGGCTCGATGACCTGGATGTGGATCAGCAGTCCTATCCCTGGCAGCCGGGGGTGGGCCAGGTGCACGACGGCTTCCTCAAGCTCTACCGCTCCCTGCGCGACCTGGCCCTGCAGGCCGTGGACAGCCTGCAGCCGGGCACCCAGCTGTGGTCCTGCGGCCATAGCCTGGGCTGCACCCTGTCGAGCCTGGCGGTGCTGGACCTGCGCGAGCGCTGGCCGGACCTGCCGCTGCAGCACTACAACTTCGCCAGCCCGCGCCTGGCCGCGCCGGACTTCGCCAGCCATTACAACGGCCTGAAGGTGCCAACCTTCCGGGTGGTCAACGACAGCGACCTGGTGCCCGAGGTGCCACCGGGGGTGACCGGCCATTGGCTGTACCAGCACCTGGGCCAGGCGGTGACCTTCACCGCCAGTTATGCCGGGGTGGCGGCCGATCACAGCCTGAGCGATTGCTACCTCTACGCCCTGCTCAACCCCGACGCGCCGATGCGTTCTTCCTAGAGCATTTGCACGGACAATCTGTCTGCATGCAGGAGCTCGACGCCGGCCTACGAAAAAACTCTCGTCATACCCGCGAAGGCGGGTATCCAGAGCGGACGATCTGACCCCCTGGATTGCATCCGGGCGACGAAAGCCGTCCTGCCACCGCGCGTAACCTGGCTCCGTTTTGGCGGGTTACGCCGCGTGGCGAGTGCGGCGTGGTTTGCCAGACCGGCCAGCATGGGTATCGCTGCGCTCAACCCATCCTACAAAAACGCGCAGAGTCCGTAGGGTGCGCTGTGCGCACCGCAGCGCTTCGGCGAAACCCGCTGCCCCGGATTGCGCCAAGGCTTATCTGGGCCACGAAAACGGCCCTTGTTCGCCGAGCCGCAACCCGGTAACGACCGGCTAATCACCGCCACCCCCGCAGCCACCCCCATCGCCGCCGCCATCGCTCGAGTCGCCGCTGCCGCCGGAGCAGCCCGAACTGCAGCCGATATGGCTGGCGCAATAGGCCTGGCCCCCGGGTTGGCATTGCAGCTGGTAGCGAAAGCCGTCGGCGATGCCCAGTTCGGCATCCAGGGCGAAGAGCAGCGGCAGCCGGTCGGGTCGCTTCGGGTTTATGCCTTCACGGGCGCAGGCCAGGCGCCATGTACGGCGAATGCTGGCCTGGGCGTCGGTCGGTTGCTGCATGGCTTCGCTCGGGGTGTGGTGCAGAAAACGGCCCAGGGCCCGCTGGCAGAAATGCTGGTACAGGCGGGTGTGCAGGATGAGTTCATGCCAGACCAGGTCCACCGCCTGGGAGGGCATCGCCACCTGCTGCCGGCCGCCCAGGCGGCAGATCAGGAAATACTCGCGCAGGCCTTGGACGGTTCTTGCGCTCTGTTCCGGGGACAGTTGAGGGTAACGTTCGAGCAGCTTGAGGCGCAGACGGGAGGGGAAGCCATAGTGGCGGATATAGGCGTCCTGAGCGCTGCCGCGCCGCCGGCGCCACAGCCAGTAGCCGACAAGCAGCGCGCCGCCCAGCCAGAGAAAAGAGGTCATCGAAGCTCCAGGTTCAGGCCCGCTGCAGGGCGCTGTTCAGCGCCTCTTCCAGCTCGGCCTTGTAGCGCAGGTAGTGCACGGTCTGCGCCTGCCCCTCGCCGAATACCCCGGACAGGTCGAGGTCGGTGATGTAGCAGGGGTAGGGTTCGGGCGTGCGACGCTGGGTGAGGATATGCCGGGCCACCGCCGCGTAGAGGTCCTGGCCGTATTCCAGCTCGGAAAATTCCCGGTGGTTGCAATACAGGGTCACCTGCACGCGCTTGCCATCGGTCGGTACCAGGATGGCCTGCACGTCGTAGAACGGATGGCTGACCGGGGTCTGCGGAGCCGGGCGCCGTTCCAGGCTGCGGGCGCGCAACGGCGCGGGCGGCAGCACCTGGTAATAGAGAATCTCTAGCTCCGGCTCCTGCTCGAGCAGCGCCAGGGACTTGTTCAGTGGCACAAGGGCGTTGCGTCGGTAGAGCAGTGATTGCAGGAAGCGCTGCAGCGGGGTCAGCAGGCTGTGTTCGTCGCGGAACGGGACGCGCTGGCGCCACAGGGCGTTGTGTTCATCCAGCACCGTCAGTTCGGCCTGCTGCTCGTCGAGCTGGCGGTAGAACACCTGGATGCAGCCAGGGCGGCCCTGGGGCAGGATCAGCGCCAGGTCCTCGCCCTCCAGGGCATGGCGATCGAGGTGCAGCGCGCTGTAGGCCGGCTGTTCTTCGGCCAGGTGCCTGAGCAGGGCCGGCAGATCGGCCAGGTTGCGGTGGCGGACTTGGCCGGGATTCAACTGCAGTACATGGAAATGCTGCTGGATCTGCAGCAGATAGCGGTGGTTGGCGTCGGCCTGGAAGTGGCCGAGGATATCCTGGAACAGCTCGCGCACCCGCTCGCTGATCGCCTGGGCGCGGTTGCGGCAGAAGCAGCGCACCTGCAGGTTGGGCTGGGCGGCGCCGGCCGGCAGGCTGTTGAGAAAATCCCGCAGGCAATCGAGCAGGGCATTGGCGCCCTCGTAGCGCTGCACCAGCAATTCGTTCCAGCTGTTCAGGCTGACCTGGTCGAGGGTCAGCACCAGGTTCTCGCGGACTCCCGAATAGCCCAGGGCGTCGGTGCGGCCCGTGGTCATGTGCAGGTTCATCTGGCTGTGCTGCTTGAGGGGATCGATGCCGACATTCACCAGCAGCAGCACCGCGCGGGGCGCGCTGGGGTGCAACAGGGCGCTTTCCGCCACGGGGGCCAGGGGCAGGGGAAACACCTGCTGCAGGCTGGCGATCAGGTTGGACAGCTCGAAGTCGCCGAGGTCGCTGCTGCCCGGGTGGGTCGATAGCCGGGTGCTGCTGTCGATCACGCCGTTGCGATGGCACCAGGCCAGGAGTTCGACCAGCTCGCGGGCGCGCTTCAAGGGTGAGAAATCGGGCCACTCCTGGGCCTTAAGACTGCCATTGAACAGCGCCCATTGATGTTCGTCCGGGCTTTCCGGGCTCGGGCTCTGCACCAGGGTCAGGGTGTCTTCGCCCAGGTCCGGGGCTATCCCCGGGTTGATGAATTCCACCTTGCCGGCCTTGCGCTCGAAGGCGGCATAGAGGCGGCGTCCGAGTATGCCCAGGTCGCGGCTGTTCAGGGAGCTGACGGCATGCTCGGTGCGGGCGAATTCCGAGAGGAAGCGGTAGCTGTAGGTCAGTTCATTGACCAGGGCGCGGCGCTCGGCGCTGACCTGGCGGACTTTCCATTGGCTGCGGCTGTCGAGCATCGCCAGTTGCCGGGCATCCCAGCGCCATTCGCTGGTCAGGCGCTCCAGCAGCAGGCGTTGCCAGCTCTTGCCGCGCCCGCGTGGTGGGTTGCTGAGCTTCTTGTTGACCTTCAGGTACAGGCAGCGGCGGATCAGCTCCAGGCGTTCGGGTTCGGCCCGCTTGGCCAGGTATTCTTCCAGGCGACGGTAGACCACTATGTAGGGATCCAGCTCATCCAGGTCCAGGCGGTTGGCATAGACCGCCTGCTTGAAGCGCAGGCTCAGGCACTGCACCTGGGGATGTTCGCTGGCGTAGACCTCAGTCAGCAGCAACTTGAGCACCGACTTGTAGGGCGATTCGATGCCCTTGAACAGCTGCCACATGCCGGCGCCGATGAATTCGCCGGGCGGAATCCGCGCCAGGTCACCCAGGTCGATCACTTCATCGGCGCGGATAAAGCGTTTGCTCAGCAGGACGCCGGTGTACTCCCGATAACGGCCCTCCTCGTACACCGGGACCAGCCACCAGAGCGGCGTGCGGCCGGCCAGCCAGATCGCCGTGCGGTAGAACTCGTCGAGCAGCAGGTAATGCTGGGTGGTGCCGCAGTCGTCCGAGGTCAACTGGGCCTCGCGATCGCCGACGGTGAACCGCGCCGGGTCGATCAGGAAGAAATGCGCCTCGGCGCCCTGGGTCGCCGCCCAGGTTTCCAGCTGTTCGCACTTCTTCTGCAACTCGGCGATTTCCCGGGGTGACAGGTCGGGGGCGTGGCAGACCCAGAGGTCCATATCGCTCTGCTCGGCCTGGGCCACTGTGCCCAGGCTGCCCATCAGGAACAGGCCATGGATCGGCAGTGGCGGTTTGCCGCCGGCAGGGCCGCGGTGGCTCTTGTAGGCGAAGGAACGGGTCAGGCGCTGGGCTTCGGCGAGCAGGGCCTCGTCCGGCTCGAAACCGGACAGGCCGGCCGGGGTCAGGCCCGAGACATAACCGGGCAGCAGCGGGTGGTTGACGTGAAACAGCAGCGGCAGCAGCTTCAGCACCAGCTGCTGGCGAGTCGAGAGCGCCTGCATGGCCCGGTTCAGGCGACCGGTGTTGACCGTGAGAAAGCGCGCCCGCAGACGGGCAAGGACCTTGCGGTCGATGCCGTCGTCGAGATCGGGGCGGATTTCCTGGGTATGGGTCATGGTGGATTCAGGCCGGGTGATGACATCAGGGTATCAGCCCGTGCCTCCTGCGGGCAGCCTCCGCCTGACCTGGGGCCGCCGCCAGGTGCGGCGGCCTCAGCAGGTCGTTAGCAGGTGGTTTTGTCAGGCCGCTTCCTGTACCGACAGAATGGTCAGCAGCCCTTGAGCATGCTCGGCGGCATCCAGCCCCAGGCTGGTCAGGTAGCCGCCATCGACCTGAGTGATCAGGCCTTTTTCGTGCAGGCGCCGGGCCGCGGCAATGGCCGTGGGTGCGGCGACTTGATGAACCTTCAGGCCCTCCAGGGTATTGGCCAAGTTGAACAGCGCAAGGATTTCCAGTTCAGCAACCAGCTCAGGGGTGAAGGACATAATTGCTCCAGGCTCTTCTAGGAATAAGCCGTGACGCTTGGGAGCGGCGTCCGGCGCTGTACCCCGGGGTCATGCGGCAGCGGGGTTTTTTGCAGTGTAGCGAGGACTTGCCCGGCGTGTCGCGACTCTTTACGCCGTGGCCCGGTCACAAAATGTCGCAGCCCGGTCACAATACGTCGTAGCCCTGTCGCTTTATGCCGCAGCCCTGTTGCAGCCGTGGACGGGTGGCAATAGTGGTGCCCCACTCGGCTCAAGGCGCGTCCGGCAGTTCCGGCAGCGCACGCAAGGCCTGTTCGTACCAGTCACGATCGAAGGGGCGATTGTCGCGCAGCATCACCGCGATCTCATGGGCCAGCACCAGGGCCATAAGGTGCAGGATCTCCTCGCGTTCGTAACCGACCAGGGTCAGTTTGTTCAGGGTGGCGCGCACCGCCGGCGGACTGTCGGCCTCCAGCTGGTTTTCGATGGCCTGAATCAGGGTCTGTTCGGCGAAGCGTTCTTGGCTCTCTTCGCTTTCTTGGCTGTCGTCATGTTCGCTCATGGCGATCCTGTTGAAAAATGTGTGGACTGATAGAGTGCCACGGACCGGCAAGCCCGGGTCGCGGCATTCAGCGCGATAATACTACTGGGCGGGTGCTATCAAGCTATACAGAGTGCTGGCTCACCCGCAACCTTTGGAGATGTTCCGATGCTCAGGCTTCACGGATTCGCCGTCAGCAATTATTTCAATATGGTCAAGCTGGCGCTGTTGGAAAAGGGCCTGGCCTTCGAAGTGGTCCAGGTGCATGGCAGCCAGAGCGAGGAGTTCCTGGCCATGAGCCCGCGGGGCAAGGTGCCCGTTCTGCAAACGGAGCAGGGTTTCATCAACGAAACCAGCGTGATACTCGAATACCTGGAGGACAGCCAGGGCGGTACACCGCTGCTGCCGGCCGAGCCCTTCGCACGCGCCCAGGTGCGTTCCCTGATGCGGGAAATCGAGCTGTATATCGAATTGCCGGCCCGGGCCTGTTACCTCGAAGTGTTTTTCGGTGGCCAGGTCGACCCCGCCATCAAGGCCAAGAGCCGTGGCGAGCTGTTGGCGGGTATCGCCACCCTCAAGCGCCATGGCCGCTTCGCGCCCTATGTGGCCGGCGACTGTCTGAGCCTGGCGGACCTGTATTTTCTCTACAGCCTCGACCTGGCCTGCATCGTGGCGAAGAAACTGTTCAGCCTCGACCTGCTGGCCGATTTTCCGGCGGCCGCCGCGCTCTTGGAGCGGCTCAAGCAGAACCCCCATGTGCAGCAAATCGCCGCGGACAAGGACGTCGAAATGGCGGCCTTCCTCGCCAAGGTGCGCGCCGGCCAGTGAAGGTCCCGGCGTGAGGGAAGCGCCCGCTTAGTTCCACAGCCAGTTCCACATGCCCGGCAGCCGGGCATACTGGGTGCCGTTGTCCAGGGTGCGGGCGAGGGCGGCGCGCTCCAGGGCCGAACGTTCGTCGTAAAAGGCCTTGCGCGCGGTGGTCAGCCCGACCGCAGCGGCTTCGTCCAGAAGAATTTGCAGGTATTCCTGCATGTGCTCGGCGGTGTAGCCGTTGAGGTCGTGGAAGGTGACTATGATCGGGATTTCCCCCCGCACCACCGGCAGTTCCCCCTGGCGAATCTGTTCACGCACCTGGGCCAGTTGATCGCGCAGGCTGCTGCGCCGACGCAGGCTGCCATGGATGCCCCAGGTCTTGCCGTCGTTCGCGCTCAGGTCGGTCAGCAGCAGGTGCAGGCCATGGATCTGGTAGGCGGCGAAGGTGCGCTGGTCGTAGTTCCAGTAGGGCGGCCTGACCAATTTCGGGGGTGTCCCGCCTATGGCGCTGAGGTCGGCGACCCCATCGCGCAACGACTGCTGCAGGGCTTCGGGGCTGAGGAAGCGGTGGTTGGCATGCCCGGCAGTGGCGGTATGAAAGCCCAGCAGGTGGCCGTCCCGCTGTTGTCGGCGCAGCAGCGCCTGTCCCTGGGGGCTGCCGCCGGACCCCGCGGCGCGGGTCTGCACGAAGAACAGCGCCTTGATTCCCGGCTGCACCGGGTTATGCGCCAGATCGTCGAGGATCGAGCGGGTCGGGTTGGCAACCAGGCTCGCGCTGGGCCCGTCGTCGAAGGTCAGCAGGAAACGGATCGGCGCGCTCGCCGGTAGCGGTTCGAACGGGGCTGGCGCGCCCGCGCAGCCGCCGAGCAGCGTCAGCAATACCAGCCCCATGCAGAGTGCGGGGCGTGTTCGAGACGTGTTGGGGGGCGGCATCGGCGAGGGGAAAATCGGCAGGGCTTCGTGCAACTTCATGGGGAACTGGCTCGCAGGGCGGGCTAGGGCCGCGGCCGCCTGCATGACGCATTGATCGTTCGCGTTCCCTGCGCTGGGTATGTATTACAGACTCGAACGCCGGACCTGGAGTTCAATCTCCTGAAGGCTAAGGGCCATGCTGTAGTTTTGTAGCCTGGATAAGCCTTGGCGCAATCCGGGGCGGTGCCGTCCGCGGATATGACGAGTGAGGGCGGGGCGCCTGAAATACGGGCGCCCCGGGTGCACTCAGCGGCTGGCCAGCAGGGCCTGACCGCGCAGTACCGCCGCACGGACCTGGTTCGGCGCGGTGCCGCCGATATGGTCACGGGCATTCACCGAGCCTTCCAGGGTCAGCACGGCGAACACGTCCTGCTCGATCTGGTCGCTGAACTGACGCAGTTCCTCCAGGCTCATCTCTGCCAGGTCCTTGCCGCACTGCACGCCGTATTTCACCGCGTGCCCGACTATCTCGTGGCAGTCGCGGAACGGCAGGCCCCGGCGCACCAGGTAGTCGGCCAGGTCGGTGGCGGTGGAGAAGCCGCGCAGGGCGGCTTCACGCATGACTGCGTGGCGCGGCTTGATGGCCGGGATCATGTCGGCGAAGGCGCGCAGGCTGTCGCGCAGGGTATCGGCGGCGTCGAACAGCGGTTCCTTGTCTTCCTGGTTGTCCTTGTTGTAGGCCAGCGGCTGGCCCTTCATCAGGGTCAGCAGGCCCATCAGCGCACCGAACACCCGGCCGGACTTGCCACGCACCAACTCCGGCACGTCGGGGTTCTTCTTCTGCGGCATGATCGAGCTGCCGGTGCAGAAACGGTCCGGCAGGTCGATGAACTGGAACTGCGCGCTGGTCCAGAGCACCAGCTCTTCGGAAAAGCGCGACAGGTGCATCATGGCCAGGGAGGCGGCGGCGCAGAACTCAATGGCGAAGTCGCGATCCGACACGCCGTCCAGGGAGTTGCCGCCAACCGCATCGAAGCCCAGCAACTGGGCGGTCAGCTCGCGGCGGATCGGGTAGGTGGTGCCGGCCAGCGCCGCCGAGCCCAGGGGCATGCGGTTGGTGCGCTTGCGGCAGTCGACCAGGCGCTCATGGTCGCGCGACAGCATCTCGAACCAGGCCAGCAGGTGATGGCCGAAGGTCACTGGCTGGGCGGTCTGCAGGTGGGTGAAGCCAGGCATGATGGTCGCCGCTTCGCGTTCGGCCTGTTCCAGCAGGCCCTGTTGCAGGCGGGTGATCTCGGCCAGTATCAGGTCGATCTCGTCGCGCAGCCAGAGGCGGATATCGGTGGCGACCTGGTCGTTGCGCGAACGGCCGGTGTGCAGTTTCTTGCCGGTGATGCCGATGCGATCGGTCAGGCGCGCCTCGATGTTCATGTGCACGTCTTCCAGGTCGACGCGCCAGTCGAAACTGCCTGCCTCGATTTCGCCCTGGATCTGCTGCAGGCCCGCGATGATGTCGTCGCGCTCGGCGACCGTCAGCACGCCGACTTCGGCCAGCATGCTGGCATGGGCGATGGAGCCCATGATGTCGTGGCGGTACAGGCGCTGGTCGAAGGTCACCGAAGCGGTGAAGCGGGCGACGAAGGCGTCGACGGGCTCGCTGAAGCGGCCGCCCCAGGATTGATTGGTCTGCTCAAGGCTCATGGGAATCGCTCGGCTGGTGCACAAAAACGCGCGAAAACAGACCGGCCGCTGAGCGCGACCGGCATACAGGACAAAGTGCGCCGATAATAACAGGGCTCGGGAGCAAAATCGCCGCGCCGCTCGCGCGGCCTGCCCCGCGGCGGCGGGGCGGCAGTGTTGGCCCCGTCACACTTTGTGGGCCGGGCCGACGTTTCGGAGCCTTATTTTGCCCGGCCACGGCCGGCCCGCTTGCCGTTCGTCGGCCGCACGCGGACACTGTTTCCATGCCCAACGATCGCTTCAAAGCCAAACATACCGCCGCGCCCGCGCCGAGCGACGACTTCTTCCTGCCGGAGTTGTGCCTGCCCGAGGCCCTGCTGAGCATGGTGCTGCTTGCCGAATTGCTGGTGCTGGTGCTGGTGCTGTCCGAGCCCATGCAGCCGGGCTTCAATTGGGTGCGCCTGGCGCTGACTTCGCTGTTCGTGCAATGGATAGTGCTGCTGTCGGCGGCGCTGATGTGCCGGCTGCGGCCCTTGCTGCGGCGCATGAGCGTCGCGCTGGCGGGACTTGCAAGCTGTGGGATAGTGGTCGGCTTGACGCTGGCCTGCACCGCGGTGGCCGATTTTTACCAATTGAGCGGACCGCTGCAGCGCACCGGCGAGGTCAATTTCTACCTGCGCCATGCCTTGATCAGCCTGATCATGTCGGCCTTGCTGCTACGTTATTTTTACTTGCAGAGTCAGTGGCGTCAGCAGCAGCAGGCGGAATTGCAGGCGCGGATCGAATCCTTGCAGGCGCGCATTCGCCCGCACTTCCTGTTCAATAGCCTGAACAGCATCGCCAGTCTGGTGGCGAGCGACCCCTACAAGGCCGAGCAGGCGGTGCTGGACCTGTCCGACCTGTTCCGCGCGAGCCTGGCCAAGCCGGGCAGCCTGGTGCCCTGGCGGGACGAGCTGGAGCTGGCTAAGCGTTACCTGTCGATCGAACGTTATCGCCTGGGTGAGCGGCTGCAGTTGGAGTGGCAGGTGGAGGGGGTACCGGAAGATCTGCCGATTCCGCAACTGACATTGCAGCCCCTGCTGGAGAATGCCCTGATCTATGGCATCCAGCCGCGGGTCGAGGGCGGGCTGGTGCGGGTCGAGGCCGATTACCGGGATGGGGTGTTCGAACTCTGCGTCAGCAGCCCCTACGACGAGACCCTCGCACAGTCGCCGTCACGGGGCACGCACCAGGCCTTGGTGAATATAGATGCGCGGCTCACGGCACTTTTCGGGTCGCGAGCGAGTCTCAGCGTGAATCGCCGTGACGGGCGGCACTTCACCTGTCTACGCTATCCTTGTACGCGACTCACGCAGGAAGCCCGAGCTCTATGAATGTCCTGATCGTTGATGACGAACCCCTGGCCCGCGAGCGCCTGAGCCGAATGCTCGGCGAACTCGAGGGTTACCGGGTGCTTGAGCCCAGTGCCAGTAATGGCGAAGAGGCCTTGCAGCTGATCGACAGCCTGAAACCCGACGTGGTGCTGCTGGATATCCGCATGCCGGGCCTCGACGGCCTGCAGGTGGCGGCCAAGCTCTGCGAGCGCGAGGCGCCGCCGGCGGTGATTTTCTGCACCGCCTACGACGAGTTCGCTGTGGAGGCCTTCCAAGTCAGCGCGGTTGGCTACCTGGTCAAGCCGGTGCGCCAGGAGGCCCTGGTCGAAGCCCTGAAGAAAGCCGAGCGGCCCAACCGCGTGCAGCTGGCCGCCTTGACCCGGCCGGCGCTGGAAAGCGGCAGCGGCCCGCGCAGCCATATCAGCGCGCGGACCCGCAAGGGCATCGAGCTGATCCCCCTGGACCAGGTGATCTTCTTCATCGCCGACCACAAATACGTGACCCTGCGCCATGAGGGTGGCGAGGTGCTGCTGGATGAACCGCTCAAGGCCCTGGAAGACGAATTCGGTGAGCGTTTCGTGCGCATCCACCGCAACTCCCTGGTCGCCCGGGAGCGCATCGAGCGGCTGCAACGCACCCCCCTGGGGCATTTCCAGCTGTTTCTCAAAGGCATGAATGGCGATGCGCTGACCGTCAGCCGGCGCCATGTGGCGGGTGTGCGCAAGCTGATGAATCACCTCTGAGTTGTCCGGCGGGGTGCACCTCCCGCCGGGCTGCCTTATCATGCCGGCGATCATTCGTTTCGAGAGCCGTCATGTCTATCCGCGAAATCCGCATCGCTACCCGCAAAAGTGCCCTGGCCCTGTGGCAGGCCGAACACGTCAAGGCGCGCCTGGAACAGGCCCATCCCGGGCTATCCGTCAGCCTGGTGCCCATGGTCAGCCGCGGCGACAAGCTGCTCGATGCCCCGCTGGCCAAGATCGGCGGCAAGGGGCTGTTCGTCAAGGAACTGGAAACCGCGCTGCTCGAGAACGAGGCCGACATCGCCGTGCATTCGATGAAGGATGTGCCGATGGATTTCCCGGCTGGGCTCGGCCTGTACTGCATCTGCGAGCGGGAAGACCCCCGGGATGCTTTCGTCTCCAATACCCATGCCAGCCTCGAGGCGCTGCCGGCCGGCAGTGTGGTCGGGACTTCGAGCCTGCGCCGTCAGGCGCAGTTACTGGCGCGGCGACCGGACCTGCAGATCCGCTTCCTGCGTGGCAACGTCAACACCCGCCTGGCCAAGCTGGATGCCGGCGAGTACGACGCGATCATCCTGGCGGCTGCCGGGTTGATCCGCCTGGGCTTCGCCGCGCGCATTCGCTCCAGCCTCGATGTGCTCGACAGCCTGCCTGCCGGCGGCCAGGGGGCGGTGGGCATCGAGTGCCGCAGCGCCGACCTGGACATCCAGGCGCTGCTGGCGCCCTTGCATCACGGTGAGACGGCCCTGCGGGTGACGGCCGAGCGCGCCCTGAACAAGCACCTCAATGGCGGCTGCCAGGTGCCGATCGCCTGCTATGCCGTGCTCGAGGGCGAGCAGCTCTGGTTGCGCGGCCTGGTCGGTCAGCCGGATGGCGGCCTGCTGCTGCAGGCCGAGGCGCGCGGGCCCCAGGCCGAGCCGGAGGCCCTGGGTGTGCGGGTCGCCGAAGCGCTGCTGGCCCAAGGCGCCGCTGCCATTCTGCAGGCCGTCTATGGGGAGGCCGATCAAGCGTGACCGTCCCGGGCCAGCCTGGCGCCTGGCGCCTGCTGCTGACGCGTCCGGTCGAGGAGTGCGCGGCCCTGGCCGCGAGCCTGGACCAGGTGGGGGTGTTCAGCAGCAGCTTGCCGCTGCTGGCCATCGAGCCCCTGGCGGAAACCGCCGAACAGCGCGCGACCCTGCTCGACCTGGAGCGCTACTGCGCGGTGATTGCGGTCAGCAAGCCCGCCGCCCGCCTGGGGTTGGCGTTGCTCGACCGCTACTGGCCACAACCTCCGGAGAATCTACCCTGGTTCGCGGTCGGCGCGGCGAGCGCGCAAATCCTCGCCGACCATGGCCTGCTGGTCTTTTGTCCACGCGGGGGGGACGACAGCGAAGCCCTGCTGGCCTTGCCCGAACTGGCCGCGGCCTTGACCGCTCCTGCGCCACGCGTCTTGATCCTGCGCGGTGAAGGTGGCCGTGAAGCCTTGGCCGAACGCTTGCGCGGCCAAGGCGTGATGGTCGACTATCTGCCACTCTATCGTCGGTTCCTGCCGGCATATCCGGCCGGTGCCGTGCTGCAGCGGGTCAATGCGGAACGCTTGAATGGCCTGGTGGTCAGCAGTGGGCAGGGTTTCGAGCACCTGCGCCAGCTGGCCGCCGATGCCTGGCCGGCGCTGGCCCGATTGCCCTTGTTCGTACCAAGCCCCCGGGTTGCCGAGCTCGCTCGCGCCGCCGGGGCCCTGACAGTTGTGGACTGCCGTGGCGCCAGCGCCGCGGCCCTGCTGGCGGCCTTGGGGACGCAGTCCCCAGACGCCCTCTGATGCAAAGGATGGATACGTGAGCGAAGCCCCTTCCGATAATGCCCTGCCCCCACGCGATGCGTTCCTTCCCCCTCCTGTCGAGCCTTCGCCGCCGGTATCTACCAAGGGCCGCGGTAATGGCCTGACGCTGCTGGCCCTGGTGATCGGTGCCGCGGGTGTGGCACTGGCCGGCTGGGGGGCCTGGCAGGTGCAGGCTCTGGAGCTACGCGACCGGCAGCAGTTCACCGAGTTGGCGGCCCTGCGTGAACAGAACCAGGGCCTGAGCCAGCGCGCCCAGGGCTTGTCGGAGACGCTGGCGCAATTGCCTTCGGTCGATGAACTGGCCGAGCGTCGTCGGCTGCTGGCCAGCCTGCAGGGTGATCAACAGCGCCTGAGTCAGCGCCTGGAAACAGTGCTGGGGGCCAGTCGCCAGGACTGGCGACTGGCCGAGGCCGAGCACCTGTTGCGTCTGGCCAGCCTGCGCCTCTCGGCCCTGCAGGACATCAACAGCGCCCGCGCCCTGGTCCAGGGCGCCGACGAGATCCTGCGCGAACAGGACGACCCGGCGGCCTTCGCGGCCCGCGAGCAGTTGGCCAAGAGCCTGGAGGCGCTACGTAGCGTGACGCAGCCGGATCGCACCGGGCTGTTCCTCCAGCTCGGCGCCTTGCGTCAGCAGGTGGTCCAGCTCGATGTGCAG
>DATDTH010000066.1:0-5238 GCA_035290985.1 Pseudomonas sp.
GAGGCCCGTGAGCTGCCGATGTTCGACCTGCGCCTGACCTTCGCCGCCGGCAGCAGCCAGGACGGCGACCAGCCCGGCCTGGCCATGCTGACCAACGCCATGCTCAACGAGGGCGTGCCCGGCAAGGACGTGACCGCGATCGCGGAAGGCTTCGAGAACCTCGGGGCCGATTTCGGCAACGGCGCCTACCGCGACATGGCGGTGGCCTCGCTGCGCAGCCTCAGCGCCCGGGACAAACGCGACCCAGCGCTGCAACTGTTCACCCAGGTGATCGGCCAGCCAAGCTTTCCCCAGGACGGACTGGCGCGGATCAAGAACCAACTGCTCGCCGGCTTCGAATACCAGAAGCAGAACCCCGGCACCCTGGCCGGCCTGGAGCTGTTCCAGCGCCTCTACGGCCAACACCCCTACGGGCACTCCAGCGAAGGCACGGCGCGCTCCATCCCAGGGATCGGGATCAAGCAGTTGAAAGCCTTCCATGCCCAGGCCTATGCCGCCGGCAACGGCGTGATCGCCCTGGTCGGCGATCTCTCCCGCGACGAAGCCCAGGCCCTGGCGGCCCAGGTCTCGGCCGCGTTGCCCAAGGGCCCGGCACTGCCCAGGATTGCCCAGCCGAGCGCGCCCAAACCCGGCCTCAGCCATATCGAGTTTCCCTCCAACCAGACCCACCTGCTGCTGGCGCAACTGGGCATCGATCGCCAGGACCCCGACTACGCCGCGCTCTACCTGGGCAACCAGGTGCTCGGCGGTGGCGGTTTCGGCACCCGACTGATGACCGAAGTCCGGGAAAAGCGCGGCCTGACCTATGGCGTGTACTCGGGTTTCAGCCCCATGCAGGCCCGCGGGCCTTTCACCATCAGCCTGCAGACCCGCGCCGAGCTGAGCGGTGGCACCCTGGCGCTGGTGCAGCAGATGCTGCGCGACTACCTGGCCAGCGGCCCCACCCAGAAGGAACTGGACGATGCCAAGCGCGAACTGGCCGGCAGCTTTCCCTTGAGTACCGCCAGCAACGCCGACATAGTCGGCCAACTGGGCTCGATCGGTTTCTACGACCTGCCCCTGACCCAGCTGGAAGACTTTATGGCCCAGGTCCAGGCCCTCGACGTCGAACAGGTCAGGACGGCCATGGCCAAACACCTGGACCCGGAGGACTTCGTCATAGTCACCGCGGGCCCCACCGTGGCGCAGAAACCCCTGCCGCCGCCCACCGACAGTTCCGCCGAGCAACCCCTGGGCGTACCGGAGCACTAGAACATGCGTGACAAGAGCATACAGATCCCGCGCGGCGCGCCGGCCAAGGCCGCGACCCATGGCGGCGATGGCCAGTTGCGCATCATCGGCGGCGAGTGGCGCTCGCGCCAGTTCAACTTCCCCATGGCCCATGGCCTGCGCCCCACCCCCAACCGGGTGCGGGAAACCCTGTTCAACTGGCTGGCCCCCCATGTCGCAGGCGCCAAGGTGCTCGACCTGTTCGCCGGCAGCGGCGCGCTTTACCTGGAAGCCTTGTCCCGGGGCGCCAGCATGGCCCTGGCCCTGGACCTGAATGCCGCAGCCGTCGCCAGCCTGCGCCAGCACCTGGATACGCTGCGCTGCGGCAATGGCCAGCTGCTCCAGGCCGATGCCCTGCGCTACCTGGAAAACCAGCCGGCCAGCCCCTTCGACCTGGTCTTTCTCGACCCGCCGTTCAGCCAGAACCTGCTGCAGCCCGCCTGCGCGCTGCTGGAAGAAAAAGGCTGGCTGGCCCCGGACGCCTGGATCTACACCGAAAGCGAAACCCCGCCGTCCAGCCTCGGTCTACCCCTCAACTGGCGCCTGCACCGCGAGAAAAAGGCCGGCCAGGTGCATTACGCCCTGTGGCAGCGTTCGGCTTAGGACGTAGGCGCTCGCCACAGCAGGTAGCCCTGATAAGCCCCGGCGCAATCAGGGGCCGGCGAACATGGACGCTACACGCCATATTCGCCCCCTGTGGTGTACTGCCTTCGGCGAGTACACCCTACGTTCAGGCGTGCGCAACCTGTTCAAGTACGCCAAAGCCTTCGGTGGCCAGAGGGGCGCTGCGCTTGTCCGTAGCACGGTAAAACGGCGCCACCCCGTCGACCTGACCCTGACTACCCATACCCAGCCCATACCTACGTTTTGCCCGCCCTGCCGGTTACTATCACCCCCTGTCTCTTGGCATGGAAGGCAAGGTCCTCGATGAGCCTCATTCAGAACCCCGAACAGCTCGCTCGTGACCCTATCGACGCGCAACGGCGCCAGACCGGCGAGGTTCAACCATGACCCCCGAACATCTGGCGCGTCTGCTGCGCGAAGGCGAAGGACTGACGGTCGAGTTCAAGCGCGCCCGCGAGGCGCTGAACCGCGATGTCTACGAAACCATCTGCGCCTTTCTTAACCAGCGCGGCGGTACCCTAGTTCTGGGGGCTGCGGATGATTGCACTGTCACCGGCATCGCCCCGGGAGCCGTGGCGCAAATCCGCAGGGACCTGGTCAATACCCTGCACAACTCGCAGAAAATCAACCCTCCAATGCAGCTGGCCCCCGAGCAAGTGGAGCTGGACGGGCAGATTCTGCTGATACTGGCGGTACCGGAAAGCTCCCAGGTACACAGTTGCAACAACCGGGTGTTCAGCCGCAACGAAGACGGCGACTTCGACATCACGGGCCACAGCCAACTGCTGGGCGAGCTGTACCTGCGCAAGCAGGTCAGCTACAGCGAAAACCGCGTCTTCCCCTTTATCCGCCTGGATGACCTGCGCAGCGATCTGATCGAGCGGGTACGGCACAATGTGCGCCTGCAACGCAGTGCTCACCCCTGGGCAGAACTGGACGATCTGGAGCTGCTGAAGAGCGCGCGGCTGTACCAGCGCGACTACCAGACCGACCAAGAGGGCATCTCCATGGCCGGCGCGCTACTGTTCGGTCGAGACGAGGTGGTGCTGGGCGTGGTGCCGCACCACCGCACCGACGCCATATTGCGCGTGCATGACCTGGACCGTTACGACGACCGCGACGATATCCGCACCAACCTGCTGGAAAGCTACGACCGGCTGATGGCCTTCGTCTATAAGCACATCGCCGACCCTTTCCACCTGGAGGGCACCCAGCGCGTCAGCCTGCGCGAGCGGATCTTCCGCGAGGTGGTGGCCAACCTGCTGATCCACCGCGAATACCTCAACCCCTTCCCGGCCAAGCTGATCATCCAGCACGACCGAGTGACCACGGAGAACAGCAACAACCCCCACGGCATGGGCCTGCTGCGCCCGGACGATTTCGCCCCATCGCCGAAGAACCCGGCCATCGCCCGGGTGTTTCGCGAGATGCAATGGGCAGAAGAATTGGGTTCAGGCGTGCGCAACCTGTTCAAGTACGCCAAAGCCTTCGGTGGCCAGGACCCGATACTCAGCGAGGAGTCGATCTTCCGCGTGACTGTGATGCTGCCTGCGCGGGGGACCGCGCCCACTGGCTCGCAGCCAGAGTCGAGGGCAGAGTCAGAGGCAGAGTCGAGGGCAGAGTCAGAGGCAGAGTCGCAGGAGTTGCGCGCGCTGGCTGCCCTACGCAATACACAGCTGAGCAAAGCGGAGCTGGCGAACCGGCTCGGCTTGAAATCGGTTACCGGGGCACTGAACCGTACTGTGCGCCGTCTGCTGGAAGCCGGTCTGATCGAATACAGCCTGCCCGGCAAACCCAACAGCCGACTGCAGCAATACCGCCTCACACCGGCCGGGCTCGCGCATTTGAATCGGCCAGGCTCCCGTTTATAGCGGCACAATCACCACCGCCATGACCTGGAGCTTCCATAGCCAGTTGCGCGATGATGACGGGCAATACGCAGCCGAACGGGAAACCCTGGCGCCCGGCCCGGGTCTACCCGTCAACTCAGGCTGCGGCGTCGGCGGGCCGTACCCGCCATAATATGGAGGCCAGCATGGCTACCCCAGCGAACCTGGTTACGGATGACCGCCCCTTGACCACGGGCAACGACGGCGCGGCGGCGGACAACCGATTCCAGCCAGCCTGGTGGCTGCCCGGCCCGCACCTGCAGACGGTCTGGAGCGCCTTTTGCCGGCAGCCACCCGTGCTGGCCCGCCAACGCGAACGGCTGTGGCTGGCCGATGGGGACTTTCTCGACCTCGACTGGTTCGGCCCCCATGAGGCCGACGCCCCGCTGGTGCTGGCGCTCCATGGCCTGAGCGGCTCCTCGAACTCCCTCTATGTGCTGGGCCTGCAACAACGACTGGCGGCCCAGGGCTGGGCCAGTGTCGCGCTCAACTGGCGCGGCTGCTCCGGCGAGCCCAACCTGCTGCCGCGCGGCTATCACTCCGGCGCCAGCGATGACCTGGCCGCGGTGATCGCGCACCTGCGCGCGCAAAGGCCCCTCGCGCCGCTCCATGCCGTGGGCTATTCCCTGGGCGGCAACGTGCTGCTCAAGCACCTGGGGGAGAGCGGCGCGGACTGCGCCCTGCAAGGCGCGGTGGCGGTCTCGGTGCCCTTTCGCCTGGACCACTGCGCCGATCGCATGGGCCTGGGCCTGTCGCGCTTCTACCAGGCGCATTTCATGCGCGCCATGGTCGGCTACCTGCGCGACAAGCAGCAGCGTTTCCAGCACGAGGGTCAGCATGAGCGCCTGGCCGCCCTGCAGGGCCTGGGCGGCCTGGAGGACATGCGCACCTTCTGGCAGTTCGACGGACGCTTTACCGCGCCGTTGCACGGTTACAGCGACGCGGAGGATTATTACCGGCGCGCCTCGAGCCGGTATTTCCTCGGCGAGATCCGGGTGCCGACCCTGCTGATCCAGGCGGCCGACGACCCTTTCGTGTTTGCCCACAGCGTGCCCGAACGCCATGAGCTGGCCGCCGACACCCAGATGGAGCTGCACGCCCGCGGCGGCCATGTCGGCTTTATCGAAGGCACGCCACGGCGCCCCGGTTATTACCTGGAGCGGCGGATTCCGGCCTGGCTCAGCACCCTTTAAGACCCGGTCAGCCTGACTATTCGGGCCGGCCCATCACCCGTTCCAGGGGCACATAGAGCTTGCGGTACAGCGCCTGGACCGCGTCCTGGGCCGAGGGCGCCAGGTAGCCGCCCTCCAGCGCCAGCACCTGGTAGATGCCGCGACGCAGCAGCTCCTCGCTGAGGTCGCCGGAATCGCCACGGGTGGTGCAGAGAAAGCGCACCCAGGAGGTCATAATGATCCAACTGTTGAGGGTCAGCGCCTCGATTTGCGCCGCATCCATA
>DATDTH010000067.1:0-3312 GCA_035290985.1 Pseudomonas sp.
CGTGGTCAGCAGTATCCAGTAGCCCTGGGTCGGATGGATCCAGTGCAGCACCGCATAACCGACGCTCAGGGCGATGGCCAGGCGCAGGGCATGGCGGAACAGCAGGGAGGTAGGGGTCAGTTGCAGGCGCAGCCGCTCGACAATCTCGCGCAGCGAATGCGGTTCGCGGTCCAGCAGACTGCTGTCCTGGGCCTCGGCCAGGGCCTCGGGATTGCTCGCAGCGGCCAGCAGGCGGTCGAGGGTGGCGAGGTTGCCGGCCAGGGCATTGAGCGCCCGCAGCAGCCCGCGCCAGGCCGGGTTGCTCTGGATCCGCAGGTGTTCCAGGGACGCTTGCAGGTCATCCAGCGCATCGCGGCAGAGGTCGCGGTAGACGAAGGGCTGACGCAGTTCGATGGCCTGGGCCAGAGCCTGGCAGGCCTCGCCCTGCAAGCGCAGCAGGCGCTGGCAGCGAAACAGCACGTCGCTGTGGAAGAAGGCTTCGGCCAGTTCGTTATAGGGCGAGTGAGAGGAGCTGGCCCGCTCGTGGATATCCTGAGCGAGGAAATACAGTTTCAGGTAGCGGCTGACTGTCGGGCCCGGGCGGCCGTTGCCGACCCGGTGCAATATGACCTCCTTGGCCGCGTTCAGCGCCGCCACCACCCGGGCGTTCTGTTGCGCCAGGGCCAGGCGCCGGCCCTGCACATCCAGCTGGCGCAACGGCTCGAACAACGCGGCCTTGAGCGCCAGGTAACGCCCCAGCTCGCGGAACAGCCGGGCCAGGCCCTGCTGCACCGGCTGGTTGGCGAACAGGACCTGCCAGAGCACCGAGAGCAGGCCGTACCAGGCGGCGCCGGCCACCAGCAACAGCGGCTCGCGCCACAGCTGGACGCTGGCGCCGTCGCGCTGGTCGACGCCGATCATGCTGTAGATCGACAGGATCAGGGTCGCCGAGGCGACTGTCCCGTAACGTTCGCCCAGGGCGCCGAGCATGGTCAGGGCAAAGCTCGACACGGCCAGGCCGACGGCGAACAGCCAGGGATAGGGAAACAGCAATTCCACGCCCAGGGCGGTCACGGCGAAGCAGCCGAGCGTCACCAGCAGGGCCACCAACCGGCCTTGCCAGCTGTCGTCGGTCTCGGCCAGGGCGCTGGCGATGATGCCGAGAAAGAGCGGAATCAGCAGCTGCATCGCCCCCAGCCACCAGCACAGCAGCATGCTGCCGGCCAGGGCGATCAGCACCCGCAGGCTGTAGCCGAATGTGTCCAGCGCCCAGAGACGGCGCAACGAATGACGCAGGGAGGTCGAGGTCATCGAACGGCCTTGTGCACGAAACAGGCGAAAATGAACGGCGGCGCCGGACCCAGGGTATCAGGCCGTCAGGTTTTTTTGCGTCTCGCCCGCGCCGGCCAGGCAATCGGCACTCCCGGCGCGCTCCAGGGCGATCTGTTTCAACAGCTCCAGGCGCAGGCCGTGCAAGGCCTGGATACGCTGGTCTATGACCGCGAGCTTCTCCGTCAGCAGCTCGGCGATCTCCTCGCTGGGGCCCGCGCAGTTTCTCAGCGCCGGCAATTGCCGGGCGATTTCCGTCAGACTGAAGCCCAGGTACTGGGCCGTGCGGATATGCCCGAGCAACTCCACCGTTTCCGCCCCATAGCGGCGGTAACCGTTGTCGCTACGCGTGGCGCAGATCAGCCCGCGCTGCTCGTAGAACCTCAGGGTGTCGCGACTCAGCCCGGTCGCCGTGGCCAGTGCACCGATACGCATGGAAAGCCCTCGTTGATGCTTGACCCTGGAGCTTACTCCAGCCTTTAGGCTCGCGTCTTCGGTCAAGAATCAAGACGCGCCCCGCGCGAGGAGTCGAACATGAACCCGATGGACGCGCTGCTGATTGTCGGCGCCACCGGCGTGGTCGGGCAACAGCTGACCCGGCTGTTGCGCCAACGCCACCCGCAACTGCCGCTGCTGATCGCCGCCCGTGACCTGGCCAAGGCCGAACATCTGGCGGCCGCGCTGGGCCATGCCCAGGCGCTGGCCATGGATGTGCAGCAGCCTGGGCCGCTGCGGGGCCTCAGGCCACGGGCGGTGCTGGCGCTGGTCAACGACCCCGAGGACTTTCTGCTCGACGACGCCCTGCGGGCCGGCATCGCCTACCTGGATATCACCCGCTGGACGGAGCGCCTGAACAGCGCGCTCGAGCGGGTGGCGGTCGCCGCGCCGAGCAGCCCGGTGCTGCTGGCCTCGGGCTGGATGGCCGGCCTGGTCAGCACCCTGGCCGGGCTGGCGGGCCAGGAACTGGCGCGCGTGGAGCGGATCGAGCTGAGCGTGCTCTATGCCCTGAAGGACCGCTCGGGACCCGATTCGGTGGAATACATGGCGCGCCTGGCGACACCCTTCGAGGTGTTCGAGCAAGGCCGGCGGATCAGCGTCAAGCCCTACAGCGACCCGCGCCGGGTCACCTTTCCCAGTGGCCGCAGCGCCCGGGTTCATCGCTTCGACACCCCGGATCCCTTTATGCTGTCGGAGACCACCGGGGCCCACAGCCTGTCGGCGCGCATCGCCTTCGACGACCGCCTGAGCATGCCGCTGCTGATCGCCCTGGGCCGTTCGGGCCTGTGGCGGCTGATCGCTTCAGCGCGTTTCAAGGGATTACGCCAGGCGATCCTGCACAACCCCGGCAGTGGCGCCCCCCACGAACTGCTGATCGAAATCCAGGGCCTGGACCGGCACGGCCAGCCTCGGATCCAGCGCATCGGCCTGCACGATCCCCTGGGCCAGACCCACCTGACCGCCCTCGGCGCCCTGCTGCAAGTCGAGCGCCTGCTCGGCCTGGATGGCGCGCCCCCGCCGCCCGCCGGCCTCCTCTACCCGAGCACGGCGCTGTCTCTGGAGGCCGTGCTGCAGGGCTTGGAGGCTCAGGGCGTGGCGGTCAGCCGCGGCTAGCGCAGCTTGATGAACACTATGCCGGCCAATGGGTGGGCGCCTAGTTGGGGTCGCCTAGCCGTAGGTCGGGTTAGCGAAGCGTAACCCGACAAAAACGGGGTTTCGCCGATAAGCCGTCGGGTTAACAAAACCTAACCCGACCTACGAAAAACGGGCATGCCGGTAGTGCGGGTGCAACCCGCGTTTATTGCTTATGCCGGGCGATAATGGGCCGGCGGGTGCGTCTCGGCCAGCAGCAGGGGCGGCATCGGGCAGTCCAGGCTGTCGGCCACCGCGCGAAACAGCTCGGCCTCCTCGACGCTGATATGCTCGTCGTGCTCGATGCAGCGCGCCAGGGCCTTGAGCAGCCGCGGCTTGTGCAGCGGCTTGAGCTGGCTCAGCTTGTTCACTGCG
>DATDTH010000068.1:0-2573 GCA_035290985.1 Pseudomonas sp.
CAGCCCGCGGAGCTCCAGCCGATCCCGCTCGCCAACCGTGCGGGCAAGTTGGCCCTGTCATTCGCCCAGCAACGCCTGTGGTTCCTCGACCACCTCGATCACGCGGCGGGCGCGGCTTACCACCTGCCCCAGGCGCTGCGCTTGAAGGGCGCGCTGAACACAGCGGCGCTGCACGCGACCCTCGACCGGGTCATTGCCCGCCACGAGAGCCTGCGAACCCGTTTCGAACTGCTGGACGGCGAACCCGTGCAGAAGATCGCCCCCGCCGACCATGGGTTCCAGCTGGCCGAGCATGACCTTAGCGGCTTGCCCGAGGCCGAACGTGCCGCGGCGCTCGAACGCCTCGGCGAGGCGACCTTTGCCGGGCTCTTCGACCTGGCGCAGGGCCCCCTGTTGCGCGGTTGCCTGATCCGGCTCGACGAGGACGAGCATGTATTGCTGATCACCTTGCACCACATCGTCTCGGACGGCTGGTCGACCGGCGTGTTCGCCCACGAGGTCAGCGTGCTGTACAGCGCCTTCAGCCAGGGGCTGGCGGACCCGCTGCCCGCCTTGCCGATCCAGTATGCGGACTACGCCGCCTGGCAGCGGCAGTGGCTGGAAGGCGCGAAGCTCCTGGAGCAGACCCAGTTCTGGCGCAGCCATCTGGAGGGTGCACCGAGCCTGCTGAACCTGCCCCTGGATCGCCCGCGTCCCGCCGTGCAACGTTATGCCGGCGGCATACTCGCGTGCAGCCTGCCGGCCGCCCTGAGTGCGGACCTGCACGCCTTCAGCCAGGCGAATGGCGCGACCCTGTTCATGACGCTGCTGGCCGGCTGGTCGAGCCTGATGCTGCACCTGAGCGGTCAGTCCGAGGTCGTGGTCGGCACGCCGGTGGCGAACCGGCAGCGCAGCGAACTGGAGCCCCTGATCGGTTTCTTCGCCAATACGCTCGCCCTGCGCGTAGCCCCCGAACCGGGCGAGACGATCGTCCAGTTGCTGGCGCGCATCAAGACGCTGACGCTGGCTGCCTATAGCCATCAGGACCTGCCTTTCGAACAGGTCGTGAGCGCCGTGCAGCCCATCCGCAATATGAGCCACAGCCCGCTGTTCCAGGTCATGCTGAGCTTCAACAACACGCCCGCCGCGCTGTTGCAGTTGCCGGACCTGAGTGTGGAAAGCCTGGAGAGCGCCCATACCACCACCCAGTTCGACCTGTCGCTGTCCCTGATCGAAAACGAAGGGCTAATCAGCGGCAGCCTGCAATACGCCAGCGACCTCTTCGACACCGCCACGGTCGAAACCATGCTCGGCCTGTATATCCGCGTGCTCGAAGCCATGCTGGCCGATACCCGGCAGCCGCTCGGCACCCTGCTCGCCGCCCTGCCCGTGCTGGCCCGGGTCGAATCCACAAGCGCGGCACCCGCGGCGCCCCTGCCAGAGGAACTGCCTTATGCGGCGCCGCAAGGCGAAACCGAGCAGGCCATCGCCAGGCTCTGGCAGGACCTGTTCCAGGTGGAGCGGATCAGCCGGCATGACGATTTCTTCCGCCTCGGGGGCATTTCGCTGATGGCCGTGCAGATGACCTCACGCTTGCGCAAGGTGCTGGGCAAGCCGGTGGCGGTTCGCGATCTGTTCGTCGAGCCCAGCCTCGCCGGGTTCGCCAGGACGCTCGACAGCCAGTCCCGAACGGGGTTCAGCAACCTGGTACCGGTTCGGCGCAGCGGTTCCCAGCGGCCGTTGTTCCTGGTCCACCCCCTGGGCGGCGAAGTCCAGTACGTCAGGGATCTGGCCCCGGCACTCGACGCCGATGTGCCGCTCTATGGTCTGGCCGCCAGCGGCTTCGCGCCGGGGGAAGTCGCGCTGCCCACGGTCGAAGCCATGGCGGCCCGCTACCTGGCCGCCCTGCGTGAGGTCCAGGCCCAAGGGCCGTACCGCATCGCCGGCTGGTCGGCCGGTGGCCTGATTGCCTATGAAATGGCCCATCAGCTGCTGGCACGGGGGGAGCGCATCGAGTTTCTCGGCATCATCGACGCCAGCGCGCACCCCGGCCCCGTCGTGCCGGAAACCCTCGATGAAGCGCAGTTCCTGTTGTCCTGGCTGCCCGAACGGATCGAACCCGCGCTAAGGGCTCGGCTCGAGGAGCTGGCGGCACAGGGCGCCATCGAACCGATGCTGACCTTGTGCCAGGAACAGGGGCTGCTTCCGGAGGAGTTGAACCAGGACATCGAAGCCTCGCAGCTGCGCCGCCACCTCGGCGTGGCCTATGCGACGCGATTGGCCATCGGGGCCTATGTGAGTCCCCCGCTGGCGGTGAGCATTGCGTTGTTCACGGCCATCGATCAGCCGCGTAGCGATCCGACCCTGGGTTGGCACGCATTGCTGGACGGGCGGGTGCATATCACCCCCCTGCCCGGCACGCACAACAGCCTGGTCCAGGCACCGCAGGTCAACGCCCTGGGCGAGGCGATCGCCCGCGCCCTGTGCGCATGCCGCCAGGAGGAAGCCAACCCGCAGAACGCCTGACCCGTCATCCTTCTCCGGTCGAGAGCGGCATCGCCCCAACGGGGCGATGTTTTACCGGCCCCACCGGC
>DATDTH010000069.1:0-2577 GCA_035290985.1 Pseudomonas sp.
CCTTGCCCGACGAGCCGTTCAGCGAGCCGAACGGTTTTCAGGCGGGTCAGCAGGTGGCTATTGCCGCGACCGACTACGGGGTCGATCCGGTGGTCGGCGAACTGCTGTTCGCCGGCAGCGAGGAGCTGATCCTGCGCCGGGAAGACCCGCGCGCCGGTGTGGTGCATGTGCACTTCCCGCGTTTCGGCTTCCGCCTCGAAGCCCGCTGAGGCCCGCCCGGCATAGGCATGGGGTGGCCAGCGTAGGAGCCAGCTTGCTGGCGATCTTGGCCGGCGGCCCGCGTGGCGTTCCGGATCGCTGTGTCCCAATTCCGTGTTACGACGGCTTGGCAGCCTGTAGGAGCGGCGTGCACCCGGCTGGCAGAGAATGTTCGGCCTACTGAGCCTGGGCGCGATCCCGGGCTTGCTGGGCGCGTAGCGCCGGCAGGCGGCTCGCCAGTTCGCGGAAGTGCTCCAGACGCTCGTAGCACAGGGTCAGTTCGCCGCTCTGGGTGTTGTACCAGGAATCCGGGGCGCCGCAGCCGGTCAGGCGCAGGGTCAGGTCGCGGGGCAGGGCGAAGGTCTCGCTGGCTTTTTGCGCGACCGCTTCCAGCTCGCCGCTCAGGCGCACCTTGGTCAGCATGTCGGCGCCCAGGGCCAGGTTGGCCGGTGGTGGGTCGTAGACCACCTGGATGCGGTGCTCGATCGGTGTGCCCGGCGCCCGGCGGAAGCGTTCCTCCAGCCAGTTCACGGCATGCTGCACCTGGCGGTATTCCTGGTCGCAATAGAAGGCGCGCTCGTCCGGCAGGCCGGTGGCGGTGATGATCCATTCCAGCTGGTCCGGGTCGCTGCCGAAGGCCAGGCAGGCGATGTTGTAGAAGCGCTGCGCATCCAGTGCATGGCTGTCCCAGCTATGGACCTCTTCATCGGCCTGTTTCGGCCGTTGCCATTCCAGTCGCCAGTAGTCGGCCACGTCCAGCAGCTTGGCGTAGAAGTCCTGGTCGCGTTGCTTGCCATAAAGCAGGAACAGGCCCATGAAGCCCAACTGGTCGGCGGCATCCTCCTCGCGCCCGAGCACCGGCAGTTGCAGTTCGCTGATCAGCAGGTGCCCCATTTCGTGCAGCAGGGTGAATTCGGCATTGGCGGTGATGAAGTGCAGCTCTTCCGGGGTCAAGTCCATGGCCTGTTGCTGGGCGATGCTCGGGTGGCTCAGAAACAGGGCCAACAGGCACAGCGCGGCTGCCAGGCTTTTCAGTGGGCGGGTTCGCCGAGCCGTAGGGGGCGACGACATATTCAGGCTCCTGTCGGGCATTCGAATCGCCACTATCCGCTCAGTCGGCGGCCAGGCTATGGGTCATGAACCTCACCGAGAACGGCAGGTGCGCAAAGCGCTTTAGCTCGCCGTCCTGGAAGCCGAGTCCGTTGTACCAGCGTTGGAGTTGGTGGTGTTCAGCGATGATGCCGATGCTGAGGGTCTGAATCGACTCGGCTCGGGCTTGTCGAATGACATGCTCGACCAGGCGAGCCCCCGCACCCCGCTGGCGATGGGCGGGAAGGACGGACAGACGGTTCAGGTACGCAACGCCAACCCGCGGCGTTTCGTAGGCGACGCAGCCAATGGGTTCGCCGTTTTCTTCGAGCAGGAAATAGCGCTC
Source organism: Pseudomonas sp. (assembly GCA_035290985.1). Lineage (GTDB taxonomy): Bacteria > Pseudomonadota > Gammaproteobacteria > Pseudomonadales > Pseudomonadaceae > Aquipseudomonas. The sequence continues at coordinate 1,634 of DATDTH010000069.1, forward strand.
GCCCCGCGCGAAGTCGGCCTCGACCCAGTCCCTGTTGCAAAAGGACGGGTGCTTCGGGTTGTTCTCGCCGTTCAGGCCGAAGCGGATGGCGACATCCCGGTTCGATTCGCGGATCAACAGGGCGAGGGTATGCGACTCTTCGCCTGTGGCTTCCCTGATAGTCATGTCGGGCGGCCAGACCTCGTCAGTGCTTGCGTCGCTTCAGCTGGTCGGTCAACTGGGTCGGCAGGTTGCGGATCACCAGGGTGTCCTGGGTCTCGTCGTATTCGATCTTCGAGCCCAGCAGGTGCGCCTCGAAGCTGATCGACAGGCCTTCGGCGCGCCCGGTGAAGCGCTGGAACTGGCTGAGGGTGCGCTTGTCCGCGGGGATCTCCGGCGACAGGCCGTAGTCCTTGTTGCGGATATGTTCGTAGAAGGCCCGCGGGCGTTCCTCGTCGATCAGCCCGGAGAGTTCCTGCAAGCCCATGGGTTCGCCCATCCGCGCCTGGCTGCTGGCGTAGTCGACCAGGGTCTTGGTCTTCTCACGGGCCGCCTCTTCCGGCAGGTCCTCGCTCTCGACGAAGTCGCTGAAGGCCTTGAGCAGGGTGCGGGTTTCGCCCGGCCAGTCGACCCCTTCCTGGCAGCCGATAAAGTCGCGGAAGTACTCCGAGACCTTCTTGCCGTTCTTGCCCTTGATAAAGGAGATGTACTGCTTGGAACTGGCGTTGTTCTTCCACTCGGACATATTGATCCGCGCGGCCAGGTGCAGCTGGCTGAGGTCCAGGTGCTTGGCCGCCTGCACGTCCAGGGAATCGGTCACCGCCACCCCTTCGCTGTGGTGCAGCAGGGCGATCGCCAGGTAGTCGGTCATGCCCTGCTGGTAGTGGGCGAACAGCACGTGGCCGCCGGTGGACAGGTTGGATTCCTCCATCAGCTTTTGCAGCTGCTCGACTGCCTGGCGGCTG
>DATDTH010000070.1:0-2118 GCA_035290985.1 Pseudomonas sp.
CCAACAGCATGCTGAAGGATTGGTCGACGGACTGTCGCCCGTCTATGCGGGGCATTTTATACACCAGAACGCCCTCCTCCCGGAACCCGCGGCGCAGGCCGCCGGCCGCGACGGCCGGCCTACCGGGGATCGCTGACCCCGGCCCGGTTATCCAGCAGGCTTTGGGTGGCGGTCTGCAGGAAGGCTTCCAGCTGGCGTTTCAGCTCGGCAGCGGCCGCAGCATCCTCGACCCGCAGCGCCTTGGGATTCGCCCCCAGTTCGTAGTCATAGAACCTCGCGGCCTGGTCCTGGGGCTGGATCAGCACCTGCTTATTGGTGAGGATGGCGACGGTCTGCTCGCCGCCCGAGGGCTTGATCACCCCTATGCCGCTGTCGCCGGCCGGCAAGTTGAGCAAGTCACGGCCCCAGCACTGGTGGCGCACCTCGCCGCCCAGGCGGCCCATGATGGTCGGCACTATGTCGACCTGGGTGCCGAGGGTGTCGCGGCGCGCGCCGAACTTGGCCTGGACGCCCGGGCCGAGCAGCAGCAGCGGCACATTGAAGCGCAGCAGGTCCATATCGGTCAGTTGCTCGGGGCTGCCGAAGCCGTGGTCGCCGACTATCACGAACAGGGTGTCCTTGAAGTACGGCGCCTGGCGCGCCTTCTCGAAGAACTGGCCCAGGGCCCAGTCGGAATAGCGCATGGCGGTCAGGTGCAGGTCCAGCGAGCCATGACCGGTCACGGGCGCGACCGGCAACTGCTTCGGCAAGGCATAGGGGCTGTGGTTGGAAAGGCTCTGCAGCAGGGCATAGAAGGGTTTTCCGCTGTCCTGCTTGGCCAGCTCCAGGGCCGCACGGTCGAACATGTCCTGGTCCGAGACGCCCCAGGTCGGGTCGGAAAACACCGGATCGACGAAGTCTTCCCGGCCGATGAAGCGGGTCATGCCCTGGTTGCTGAAAAACCCCGACTGGTTGTCCCACTGGAAATTGCCGTTGTACACATAGAGGTCGTCGTAGCCCCGGGCACCCAACAGTTGCGGCAGGCCGGAGAACTTGTTGCCGCCTTCCGGCGTGCGCATCAGGTACTCGAAACTCGGCAGGTTGGGAAAACAGGCCATGGTGGCGAACATGCCCTGGTGGGTGTGGGTGCCGTTGGAAAAGAAGCGCTCGAACAGCAGGCCTTCCCCGGCCAGCTTGTCGAAGTTCGGGGTGATCCCCGCCGGGCTGCCCAAGGCCCCGACATAGCGGCCGGCGAAGCTCTCCATCAGGATCACCACCACATTGCGCACCGGCAGTGTGCCTTCGGCCGGTGGCTTGAAGTCGCGGCGGATAGCGGCGCTGTCGGCGTCCACCAGGCGATCGTGGGGGGTCAGCAGCATCTTGCGCAGGGTCTGCTGGGCTTCAGCCGCAGGCTGGGTGGCCTTCCAGGCGTTATCGCGGTGATCGGAAAAGCTGTTGTCCGCCGCATCCACCAGGGTCAGGGTGCCGTTAAGGCCCAGTTGATTGGCGAACGCCGATTCGGTGGTGTAGGCATCGCCCCAGCGCAAGGGCGGGCCTTGACGCAGGGTGCCGCGGGCGGATCCCACCGCGACCAGCAGGCAGAGTCCGAACACCAGCGTACGCTGGTACCAGGGGGCGACCGCCTGGGCCGACACCTGCACCCCGGGCCGGGTGCGTCGGTCCAGCAGCTCGAACAGCAGACTGAGGAACCAGGTCGCCACGCCCCAGGCCAGCAGGTAACGGACAACCGGGAAGCCGTGCCAGAGCATGCTCAGCACGGTCCGCGGGTCTTCCTGAAAATACTGGAAGACCAGGCTGTTGAGGCGCTGGTGAAACTCGCGGTAGAAGTCCAGCTCCAGCAGGCCGAGGAACAGGGTGAGGCTGGCGAAACAGGTCAGCCACAGGCGCAACGGGCGGCGAGCGGCCATGGCGCGCGGGCTGACCAACGCCAGCAACAAGGGCACGCAGGCATAGACCACCAGCCGCAGGTCGAAGCGCAGGCCATTGAGAAAGGCTTCGGCGATATCCAGGGACGCCGTAGCCCCGATCAGCTCGCGGTTATAGACCAGCAACGCCAGGCGCAGCACGAAGAACATCGACAGCAAGGCGAGCGCAGAAAACAGGGTGAAGGCCAGGTGG
>DATDTH010000071.1:0-2848 GCA_035290985.1 Pseudomonas sp.
CATTGCGAAGCTGGCACAATGAGCCGCTGTCAGATTTTCGGCCGGCTGTATCGCTTCTATCGCGGCTGCAACTATGGCCGCCTAGCCGCCGTCAAACATGCATGGAGTAAGAGTAAATGACTATGCCGATCGCCACACCGAAGCCTGCCTTTTCCCTGATGCCCCAGAGCATTGAAGAGGCGATGAAGTTTGCCGAAATGCTCAGTCGCTCCGATCTGGTGCCCAAAGACTACCAGGGCAAGCCTGGAAACATCCTGGTTGCTATGCAGTGGGGTACTGAGCTCGGCATGCAGATCATGCAAGCAATTCAGAATATTTCCGTCATCAACGGCCGTCCTGCCATGTGGGGTGATTCCGTCATCGCCCTGGTGCGCTCCTCGCCGGTTTGCGAGTACGTCATCGAGGACGTTGCCGACACGGTGGCTACTTGCCGCGCCAAGCGCCGAGGCGAGCCGGAGCAAATCCGCACATTCAGCCTGGACGACGCCAAGCGCGCCGGCCTACTCGGCAAGCAAGGCCCTTGGACCCAGTACCCCAAGCGCATGATGCAGATGCGCGCACGATCCTGGGCGCTGCGCGACGTGTTCACCGACGTGCTGCGCGGCATGGCCGTGGCCGAAGAGGTCATGGACCTGCCACCCGAGCGCGACATGGGGCAGGCGCAGGTCGTTCAACCTGTTGCTGACAAGCCGCCCTACCCCGCCGACAAGTTCACCGAGAACTTCCCCAAGTGGGAGGGTTTGATCGCGAGCGGCCGGAAATCGGCGGCCGACGTGATCGCCACCATCGAAAGCAAGAACACCCTCAGCGCCGAGCAGCGCGCTGCCATCCTGGAAATCGCTCCCGAGGTCACCGCGCAATGAAAATCCTGAACCTGACCCAGGGCTCCCCGGAATGGCACGCTGCCCGTGCCCAGCACTTCACCGCCAGCGAGGCGCCCGTGATGATGGGTGCCTCCAAGTACCTTACCCGGTCGGAACTGCTAAAGCAGAAAGCCACCGGCCTGGTGCCGGAGGTGTCAGAGCGACAGCAACGCTTGTTCGACAAGGGCCATGCGACCGAGGCCCTGGCCCGTCCTCTGGTCGAGGCGATGATTGGCGACGAGCTATTCCCGGCCACTGGTGTCGACGGTGAGCTGCTGGCCTCCTTCGACGGCATGACCATGCTGGAAGACACGCTGTACGAGCACAAGCTGTGGAACGAGGACCTGGCAAACCAGGTGCGCGCTAGCGAGCTGGATCCGCACTACTACTGGCAGCTCGAACAGCAACTGCTGGTCAGCGGTGCCGAGCGCACCATCTTCGTGGTGTCGGACGGCACCCGCGACCACTTCGAGCACCTGGAATACCGCCCGGTGCCCGGTCGGGCCGAGCAGCTGCAAGCGGGCTGGGCGCAGTTCAAGGCCGATCTGGCGGCTTACGCCCCGGCCGAGGCCGCGCCCGTCGTCGAGGGGCGCGAGGTCATGGCTCTGCCGGCGTTGTCCGTGCAGTTGGTGGGCGAGGTGAAATCGTCCAACCTGGCGCTGTACCAGAACACCGCCCTGGCGTTTATTCGCGCCATCAACACCGACCTGCAAACCGACCAGGACTTCGCCGACGCGGAAAAGATCGTGAAGTTCTGCGACAAGGCCGAGAAGGAGCTGGACCTGACCAAGCAGCAGGCCCTGGCGCAGACCGCCAGTGTCGACGAGCTGTTCCGCACCATCGACGTGCTGAAGGCGGAAATGCGTAGCAAGCGCCTGGAACTGGAAAAGCTGGTCAAGTCGCGCAAGGAAGCGATCCGCCTGGAGATTCAGCGTACCGCCGAATGGTCGTTCCTGTCGCATGTCGACAGTCTGAATGCGCGCCTGGGCCGGGTGAAGCTGCCGACATTGCGCCCAGACATCGCCGGCGCCATGAAGGGCAAGAAGACCCTCGCGACGTTGCGCGATGCGGCCGACACCGCCGTCGCCAAGGCCAAGATCGAGGCCTCGACGCTGGCCGAGCAGTACGAGCGCAACCTGGCCACCCTGAACGAACTGGCCGGCGCGCACGCCTTTCTGTTTGCCGATGTGCAGCAATTGGTCTTGAAGGCCAACGACGACCTAGTGGCATTGATCAAGGTCCGTGTTGGCGAGCACACGCAGGCAGAGCATCAGCGCCGTCTGGCGGAAGACCTAGCCAAACAGCAACAGACCACCGCCGAGTCGGCGCACGCCATACAGGACGCACCAGCCGCTGAGGAAGTAGTGGAGCAAGCCGCTGCCCCTGCCGGCCGGCGTGGAGGCAGCTCCGGCCGACTGGTTTCCAATTCCCCTCAGTATCGGCCGACGGACGACGAGATCATCAGCGCCCTCAGCACCTGTTTCAAGGCCACAACCAGCGTCGTGCGCGAATGGCTCCTGGGCATGGACCTCGCGAAAGCCGATCGCTTCGCCAAGGCCAGCTAACCTACCACCAACGACAAACCATTATCACTTCGGAGTACATCATGAAGCACCCGCAGATTCCGCTGACCGCCGTTGAATCCTCACAGATTCACGCCATCGGCCATGACGCAAGCACCAACACCCTCGCCATCCAGTTCAAAAGCAAGGGCGGCCCAGGCAGCGTGTGCCACTACGCCAACTTCACCGACGAGCAGTACGAGCAATTCAGCAAGGCCGCATCTATCGGCGCGCACTTCGGTAAGTTCATCAAGACGGAGACTGAAAAGCATCCGTATGTGAATGTCGCCGCCGACACTTCGGAGAACGCCGAATGCGAGGCGTAAACAAAGTCATCCTGGTCGGCAACCTCGGCCGCGACCCGGAAGTTCGCTATCTGCCGAGCGGCGGCGCCGTGGCTCAAGTCACGGTCGCCACCAGCGA
>DATDTH010000072.1:0-6115 GCA_035290985.1 Pseudomonas sp.
TGCCGCACCTTCCAGCAGGAAAGGCACCAAGGCAACGTCCTGTTCCTTGGCCACTTGCGGGAACACGTCAGCAAAAGCGGTGGTGTAACGCAGGCCATAGTTAGGCGGTAACTTCATCCCCAGTATCAGCACTCGGGTTCCTGACTTGCGCGCTTGCTGCACCATGGCCGCAAGGTTTTGTTGCAATTGCGCTGGCGGCTGGCCGCGCAAGCCATCGTTGCCACCCAGCTCGACGATCAGCAGGTCCGGGCGATGCTCTGTAAGCAGCGTCGGCAGGCGCGCCAAGCCTCCTGCGCTGGTGTCGCCACTGACCGATGCATTGACCACCTGGTAGTCAAAACCCTCTGCCGCCAGACGCTGTTCGAGCAGGCTCACCCAGCCCTGGCGTGTATCCAGACCAAAAGCGGCGCTGATACTATCGCCGAGCACCAGCAAGGTGCCGGCCACAGCTCCCTGGGCCCACAGCAACAACGTCACCACGGCAGTTATTCGCCACGCCCGCATCGAATCCTCCTGAGCGCCAGTGCATGAACGCCACTTTGATGAACACACCGATTCTTACTGCCCGGCACCTTAACAAAGTGGTCCCTAGCGCGGAAGGCGAACTGAGCATCCTGCATGACCTGAGCCTGGACCTGTGCCGCGGTGACAGCCTGGCGATTGTCGGCAGCTCCGGCTCGGGCAAGTCGACCCTGCTGGGCTTACTCGCCGGCCTCGACCTGCCCAGCAGTGGCAGCATCCACCTGGCCGGCCAGGATCTGAGCCAGCTCGATGAAGACCAGCGTGCGCGCCTGCGCGCCGAGCAGGTGGGTTTCGTGTTCCAGTCGTTACAGTTGCTCGACAGCCTCAATGCCCTGGAAAACGTCATGCTGCCGCTGGAGCTCGACGGTCGCCGGGATGCCCGTGAGCGGGCCCGCGACCTGCTCGAGCGAGTCGGCCTCGGCCAGCGCCTGAGCCACTCGCCGCGGCAACTGTCCGGAGGCGAACAGCAGCGCGTGGCCATTGCCCGCGCCTTCGCCGCCGAACCGTCCGTGCTCTTCGCCGATGAACCGACCGGCAACCTCGACAGCCATACCGGCGAACGCATCAGCGACCTGTTGTTCACCCTGAACCAGGAGCGCGGTACCACCCTGGTGCTGGTGACCCACGACGAACGCCTGGCCCATCGCTGCCACCGGCTGATCCGCCTGGAAGGCGGCCATCGGGTCGATGGAATGGAGCCTTGATGGCTCGCCTGCCGCTTGCCCGCCTGATCATCCTGGCCGCCCGCCAGTTGCTGCGCGACGCCCGCGCCGGCGAACTGCGGGTGCTGTTCTTCGCCCTGCTGGTGGCCGTGACCGCCAGCACCGCCATCGGTTTTTTCAGTGCCCGGCTCAACGGCGCCATGCTATTGCGCGCCACCGAATTCCTCGGCGCCGACCTGTTGCTCAGTGGCAGCGCACCGGCGAGCCCCGCCCAGCTGCAAGCCGGCAGCCGCCTGAAACTGGACCACGCTCGGGTCGTCGAGTTCTCCAGCGTGATCGCCACCGACCAGGGCATCCAGCTGGCCAGCGTCAAGGCCGTCGATGGGGCCTACCCCTTGCGCGGCCAGCTGAAGAGCGCCGCCGCGCCCTACCAGTCGGAAAGCCTCGGCGGCAGCCCGCAACCCGGCGAGGCCTGGGCCGAGGCACGGTTGTTCGCCGCCCTCGACCTGCAGGTGGGCGATGCTATCGAGGTCGGGGTCAAGACCCTGCGCCTGAGCCGCGTGCTGACCTACGAGCCGGACCGCGCCGGCGACTTCTACAGCCTGACGCCCCGCCTGTTGATGCACTTGGACGACCTGGCCGCGACCGAGGTCGTCCAGCCCGGCAGCCGGGTCCGCTACCGCGAGCTCTGGCGCGGCCCCGTCGAAGCGCTGGCCGCGTATCGCCAGGCGGTCGAACCCGACCTGGCCGCCCACCAAAAACTGGAGGATGCCCGCGACGGCAACCAGCAGATCGGCGGTGCCCTGGGCCGCGCCGAGCGTTACCTGAACCTCGCCAGCCTGGCCGCTGTATTACTTTCCGGCGTCGCCGTGGCCCTGTCCGCGGCGCGCTTCGCCGCCCGCCGCTTCGATGCCAGTGCCCTGTTGCGCTGCCTGGGCCTGTCGCGCCATGAAGCCCTGGGACTCTACAGCCTGCAACTGGCCATGCTCGGCCTGCTGGCTTGCGGCTGTGGCGCACTGCTGGGCTGGCTGGCCCAGGAAGGTCTGTTCTATCTGTTGCGTGGACTGCTGCCGGCCGAGGTGCCGGGCGCAGGGCTGGTGCCGGCCCTGGCCGGGGTCGCCACCGGTCTGGTCGCCCTGGCCGGCTTCGCCCTGCCGCCGCTCGCCGCCCTCGGCCGGGTGCCACCATTACGGGTGCTGCGCCGCGACATGCTGCCGGTACCCGCCAGCTCCTGGCTGGTCTATGGCGCCGCGTTGCTGGCCCTGGGCCTGATCATGTGGCGCCTCAGCCTGGACCTGAAGCTGACCCTGGCCCTGCTCGGCGGCGGCCTGCTCGCCACCCTGCTGCTCGGCGGCGGACTGCTGCTGGCCCTCAAGGGCTTGCGCCGCCTGCTGGCCCGCGCCGCCCTGCCCTGGCGTCTCGGGCTGGGCCAGTTGCTGCGCCACCCCCTGGCCGCCGCCGGGCAGATCCTGGCGTTCGGCATGATCCTGCTGGCCATGGGCCTGATCGCATTGCTGCGCGGCGAACTGCTGGACACCTGGCAGGAGCAGTTGCCGGCCCAGGCGCCCAACCACTTCGCCCTGAACGTGCTGCCCGCCGACAAGGACGCCTTCGCCGCCCGCCTGGCCGCGATCGCGCCCCAGCCCGCGCCGCTCTACCCGGTGGTGGCGGGACGCCTGACCCTGATCAACGGCGAGCCGGTGCGCCAGGTGGTGAGCAAGGACTCCGCGGGCGACCGCGCGATCAACCGCGACCTCAGCCTGACCTGGTCGAGCGAACTGCCCGAGGGCAACCGGGTGCTCGACGGCGTCTGGTGGCCGGACAGCCCGGCTCATGAAGTGCCCGGCGTTTCGGTCGAGTCAAAGCTGGCCGAAAGCATGCACCTGAAGCTCGGCGATCGCCTGACCTTCAGCATCGGCGGGTCGGACCGCGAAGCCCGGGTGACCAGCCTGCGCGAAGTGGACTGGAATAGCTTCCAGCCGAACTTCTACATGCTGTTCCAACCCGGCACCCTGCAGGATCTGCCGGTCACCTACCTGACCAGCTTCTACCTGGCACCGCAGCAGGAGCGCGAGCTGGTAAGCCTGGCCCGGGCCTTCCCCTCGGTCACCCTGCTGCAGGTCGAAGCCCTGCTGGCGCAGCTGCGCAGCATCCTCGCCCAAGTCACCCTGGCGGTGGAATACGTGCTGCTGTTCGTCCTGGCGGCCGGGCTCGCCGTGTTGTTCGCCGGCCTGCAGGCCACCCTGGACGAGCGGATCCGCCAGGGTGCCCTGCTGCGGGCCCTGGGCGCCGAGCGGGCCGTACTGGTCAGGGCACGGCGGGCCGAGTTCGCCCTGCTGGGCGGCGCCAGCGGCCTGCTGGCGGCCCTGGGCTGCGAGCTGGTGAGCCTGCTGCTCTACCGCTACGCCTTCGACCTGGTCTGGCAGCCGCACCCCTGGTTGCTGCTGTTGCCGATGGTCGGCGCCGTGCTGATCGGCGCCGCCGGGGTGCTGGGCACCCGCCGCGCCTTGAATGCCAGCCCGCTGAGCGTGCTGCGCGAGGGCTGATTCAGGACCTGGGGGACTGGCGGTTTTCTGCGCAACCGCAGGCGTCTCGGCACCACGCCGGGCGCCAGCTGGTAGACTCGGCTTTTTTGCCAAGTCTACCGAACCCATGAGCCGCTACCGTCCACCCCGCTCCGCCGGCACCGCGCTGATCACCCCGGAGGGTGAGGCGCGGATGCGCGCCGAACTCCATGAGCTCTGGCATGTGCGGCGCCCCCAGGTCACCCAGTCGGTCAGCGAGGCGGCGGCCCAGGGCGATCGCTCGGAAAACGCCGAATACACCTACGGCAAGAAAATGCTGCGCGAGATCGACAGCCGCGTACGCTTTCTCAGCAAGCGCCTGGAAAGCCTCAAGGTGGTCGGCGAACACCCGTCGGACCCGAACAAGGTCTATTTCGGCGCCTGGGTCACGGTGGAGGACGAGGATGGCATCGAGGCCCGCTACCGCATCGTCGGCCCCGACGAACTGGACCTCAAGCAGCATCTGATCAGCATCGACTCACCCCTGGCCCGCGCCCTGCTCGGCAAGGCCCTGGATGCCGAAGTCCGGGTCCAGGCCCCGACCGGCGAAAAGAGCTGGTACATAGTGGCGATCGAGTATCCATAGATCCAGCGACAGCCCACCGCCTGTGGGCACGACCTGCATTCCACATTGGATAGCCTATGGTGTACTGCCTTCGACGAGTACAGCCTACCTGCACGGTGGCGCGTCCCACCTCCGGACTTCGCCGAACCGTCTGGCAAATATTCAGGACCGCAACCGGCCATGGCTTTCGCATCGTCAGCAGTATGTTGATTCAGACACACGCATCGTCCATTCGCCATGATCCATCAGGCGGAAGACGGCACGGCCGTTGACCGCGGCATCCTGTTCACCGGGGAGTAATGTCCCGCAGTAGGGGCAATGACGGATACCTACCGCCAGATTCCAGAGCGTATCGCCCACTTCTTCGAGGTACGCGTTCTGCTGCAGATCCTCTTCGCTGGCCGTGCGTTCAACACACAGTGCCCAGCGCCAGGTTTCGTTGGGCAACAGGTCAGGCTCACGGCTGATGCGAATGCCGGCGGTGGGCATGGCTGGGCAGTGGTGCAGCAGGACGTTGGTCGGCATGGGGCAACTCCGGATGAGGCTCGATGGGTATCGCTGCGCTCAACGCCATCCTACCGGACGATCAGGCCCTGGCGGGCGACGCGGACCAGTTCGCTCACCAGGCTGTGCAGCCCTTCGGCACTCGGCGCCTGCAGCACCGCCAGGTCGAAGCTGTCGCTGGCGAAGCGGGCCAGGGATTCGTCTTCGCCCACGAACTGGATCAGAAAGGTGCGCGGGCGCCCCCGGCGCGTCGGCCAGCCGTCGAGGTAACGGAGCAGGGTCGGCTGATGGGAACCGCCCAGCAGGATCTTCGGGGTGCGCCGTTCCAGCCCCGAGGTGATGGGGGTCAGGCGAATCGAAGGGTGTGCTGTCATGGAGATGTCTCCGCCTCATGAATCCCGCTGGGCAGCGGTGAGAGGCGACACCGAACCAGCGCTTTAGCGGTATTTGGGCACCTGGAAAACCAGTGTCCGGCGCCCCGCAAGTAGCTGTTTAAATCGGCGCCTGGGCAACATCCTAGGGAACCCGGCCCGTGACTGTCAACCGGGCGGACAGTCCGGGCCGAAGCCGAGCCCAACCTTCGATTGGTCCAGGGCCAAACGCCCCCGGATAACGCCCTCAATGCGCGCCCCGGTCCCGGGCATTCGGGTACTTGCGTACTGCTTGATCCGGTCAGTCGGGCCGAACGGCCGTGGCCCCCCGTAACAAAACGCCGGTTCCAACTCAGGGCCGGATCCGTGCCGCGCCGCGCCGAGGCCCGGTGCAGAGCGGCGCGCGCCAAAAAATGAAAACCGGCATGAATCCTGCTGATAGACCAGGGCTGCACTGCACGCCCTCGGAAGTGGCGTGATGGCTCGCAAGGAATCGCATAAACAGCCTATTCACAACTTTTCGAGAGCACCCCGCCCCCATGAACAAGAACAATAAAAAAACCCTGCTCGCCCTCTGCCTCGGTGGCGGCCTGTTGGCCTCCGGCCAGGCCCAGGCTTTCTGGTTCGGCTCGTCCGGCTACACCCAGACCAAATACCCCGTCGTGCTGGCCCATGGCATGCTCGGTTTCGACAGCATCCTCGGCATCGACTACTGGTACGGCATTCCTTCGGCCCTGCGCCGCGACGGCGCCAGCGTCTACGTCACCGAGGTCAGCCAGCTGAACACATCCCAGGCCCGGGGCGAGGAACTGCTGGAACAGGTGGAAGAGATAGTCGCCATCAGCGGCAAGGCCAAGGTCAACCTGATCGGCCACAGCCATGGCGGGCCGACCATCCGTTACGTCGCCGCCGTCAGCCCGCACCTGG
>DATDTH010000073.1:0-5736 GCA_035290985.1 Pseudomonas sp.
ACGTTGTCGACTATGGCGTGCTTACCGTCGAGGGTCTTCAAGGTCAGCGGCTTTTCGGTCAGGTTGTAGAAGGCCACCATGGCCTTGCCCGGGTCGATGCTGTAGGCGTCGGCGATGGGTTTCAGGGTCTTGCCGTCATAGATCACGGTGGTCGCCGAATCGGCCTTCAGGCCAAGGTCCAGGCTGGCCCCGGCTACCGTCAATTTTGGGCTGCCGGGGGCGACATAGAGGTAGCCGCCGAGTGCGCCGCCGCCGACTTTCTGCGCCTTGCTCTTGCCGCTCAGCTGCACATCGACCGCGGCGCCTCCGAGGTTGAGCACCCGGACGAAGGCCGAGCCGGGAGGGGGCGGGCTGGCATACAGGCCGGCGGCCTGGGAGAGGCCTGGGACGAGCAGCAGCAGGCCAAGCAAGCTACCAAGGAAGGTGGTTTTCATCGTGATCATCTCCATATGATTGGGGGTAAAAACTGTCTAGAAAAACTGGTTCATGGTGGCCTGCCAACTGTTGGAGTTGGGCTTCTGGGCCAGCAAGGTGCGCACCGGGAATTCCCAGATCACCGTCTTGATGCTGGAATTCTGCAACTGCTTGCTGGCGAGGAAATCGTCCATGGCCTGGAACGGTCCGCGGGCCTCGACCGCGGTGATGAGCAGGTCGTTCTGCAGCGATTCCTTGAGAAAACCCGAGAAGTTCCAGTCCTCGATTTTGGTGTAGCTGGAGCCGACCAGCATGATCGACTCGGACCGCTCGCCGAACAGTTGGCTGTCATCCACCGACTGCTTGCGGCTGGTGGTTTCGAAGACCGCTATGCGGTCGTCACGCAGTTGTTCGGGCGTCAGCCATTTGCTGAATTGAATGAAGTTGAGCAGGTCGCCGCGATAGGACTTGTCGGCCACCTGCTGCGAGGCGTAGGGCGCCTGGCCGATCAACTCGGGATGCTGGCGCGCCACTTCCCGGGCGGCCAGGCTGGCGCCATCGGGGGTCCAGTGGGTGTCGGTTCTGAGGAACAGCGGGGTGTTGTCCTTGGCGTCGAGAAACGCGTTGCGCACCGGCGCGGTCTCGATCTTGCTTTCGGCCAGGCGCGCTACGAAGTCCTCGTAGAGGCCGGGGGTGCGCGTGTCGATGCGCCGCTTGGCGTGTTCGGCATAGATATCCAGCTTCATGGGGACCGGCATCAGGATCAGGCGCTTGTTGTGCTGGCGCAGTTGTTTCTCGATCGTGGCGATGTTCTGCACGTGCTGGGTGAGGGCATGGGCGTAATCGTTGGGAAACAGGTACTCCTCGTTGCTGAACAGCCAGCCGTCGCGGCCCATGATCACCCCCTTGCTGCCTTCGCCGAAGACCAGGTACTGCAGGTCGGCCCAGGCGCGGATGGAGCCGTCGCGCAGAATGAACTCGCGGTCGTAGGTGACCTCCAGTTGGCGCAGCAGGCGGCCGTCGAGAAACAGGGCGAGGGCGTCGGTCTGGGCCTTGGCGAAGCTCACCACCTTGGGCATGGAGTACACCAGCATCGCGGCGAGCAGGCAGCAAAAGGCGATGCCGTTGATTTTGCTTGCGCTCTTCATCACAGGGAACATGGCGGCCTCCTTAGAATTGGAAATACAGGAAGGGGGAGAAGGAATTCGCGGCGAGCCGCGTGATCGACAGGCCGAAACCGGCCCAGAGCAGCAGGGTGCCCAGGCCGCTGACGTGCTGCATGAAATAGGCCTGGCCCTTATGGGCGTAGAAGCGGTTGTTGATGGTGCCGGCGATCACCAGCCAGACCAGCGCCACCAGGACGAAGGACATGCTCAGGCTGGAGGTGCCGAGGAAGTACAGGTCCAGACTGCCCAGGCCGTTGAGGCCGAACAGGCCGGCGAAGATCTCCAGCGAATGCTTCAGGTTGCCGGTGATAAACAGCGGCATGCACAGCAGCAGGAAGAACAGGGCGCGCATGTTGTGCCAGAAGTGGTACGGCGAATTGACCTTGGTGGCGATGCCCAATCGGCGTTCCAGCACCATGGTCACCGCGAAGTACAGGCCGAAGCAGATGAAGGCGAAGCTGGCGCCGTGCCAGAAGCCTGACAGCAGCATGGTAATGGCTAGTGCGGCATCGCTGCCGACCTTGCGCGAGCGCACCAGAGGTAGGTAGATGTAGTCGCGCAGGAAGTCCGCCAGGGTCAGGTGCCAGCGTCGCCAGAACTCGGTGAGGCTCTTGCACAGGAAGGGCTGGTTGAAGTTCTCGGCGAAGCGAAAGCCCATCATCATGCCCAGGCCGATGGCCATGTCGCTGTATCCGGAGAAGTCGAAGTACAGCTGGATCAGCGAGACGAAGACGCCGAACCAGGCGTCCACTAGTTGCGGCGAGCCCTCGGCCATGAACAGGGTGTTCATCGGCGCCAGGGAGTCGGCAATCAGCACCTTCTTGATGAATCCGAGCATGAAGCGGCCCACGCCCAGGGAGAACAGCTCCAGGGAGTGGGTGCGCTGGCGCAACTGCTGTTCCACCAGGCTGTAGCGCAGGATGGGACCGGCGACCAGTTGCGGGAACAGGGCGATATAGGCGGCGAAATCGACGAAACGCCTGGTCGGTTCGGCCTCCTTGCGGTAGATATCGACTATGTAGCTCAGGGCCTGGAACACATAGAAGGAGATGCCCAGGGGCAGGATGATGGTTTCCAGGGTGAAGGTATTGAGGCCCAGGGGCGCCAGGGCAGCACTGATCACCTCGACGCCGAAGTTGGCGTACTTGAAATAGCCGAGGGTTGCCAGGTCGCCGACTATGCCCAGTATCAGCAGACGTTTGGCGCCGGGCTTGTCGCCGGCATCCAGACGCGCCTTGATGCGCAAGCCGAACCAGTAGTTCCAGTAGGACAGGCCGACGAACAGCAGCAGGAAGTCCGGCCGCCACCAAGCGTAGAAGCAGTAGCTGCCGGCGACTATGACGTAGTTGCGCCAGGAGTCCCTGGACAGGTAATAGACCAGCAGGAACACGGGGAGGAACAGGTAGAGGAAGATGTTCGAGGTAAAGACCATGTTGGCGTTTCTCCCTTGGTTCAGTAGCGCAGCACGAGGCCGAGGTTGACCTGGAAGTCGTCGCCCAGGCCCTCGACGGCGTCGCCGCTCCAGAAGTAGCCGGCGCTGGCCAGCAGGCTTAGATTCATCTGTTGGCCATAAACGCCGATGGGCAACATTTCCCAGTAGTAGTTGGTGTCCAGCACCTGGCCGAGGGACTTGCTGCCGGAGGCCGTCAGGCCGTCGGCCAGGTTCAGTGGAATGCCGCCCTCGGCATCGCGCAGATGGAGGTCGGAGAGGCGCAAGTCGAAGCTGTGACGCGGCCGTGGCTGGGTTTCCAGGGCCAGACTGTAGAACGCCAGGTTGTGCAGGTCGACGCTGACGAATGAGCTGAGCAGGCCGCTGGTGTAGGTCTCCTTGTTGGTGACCCGGTCGGACTGGATATTGTTGAGGTAGAAGCCCTCATCCTGTTTCGAGGGGCTGTCGGTCAGGCCGGCGCGCAGCGAGACCCGTGGTGTCCAGGGGCTCTGGTCGAAGCGCTTGCCGATCTCGCCGATCAGCGCCCAGCCGTCGACTTGTTCGTCCTGGGTGACCCCGAGGTTATCGGTGATGTCCAGGTCGCCCTCGAGCGCCGCCAGTTCCAGGCGATAGTCGCTGAACAGCGGCGAGACCCGCAGGTTGTCGCCATGGGCGAACAGGCCGAGGCGTGCGCCGCGGAAATCGTTGCGGTCGTTCGGGTCCTCGTCGGAGTCGTCCTGCTCGTACATCAGGCGTGTACCGACCCAGTTGTGCTCGCTCCAGCGCAGGGCGTACTCGGCCATGGCGTAGCTGATGTCGCGCTCGTTGTCGGTCAGGCTGTTGGCGTCGGTGTTGTAATTGGAGAACTTGCGCGCGACGGCGAACAGGGCGGTGGAAAAGGTGTCGGTGTAATCCAGGCGCAGGGCTTCGCTGGTGTCGTCCCACCAGATGCCGTAGTGGTCGGCGAATTTCTGCCGACCGACGCTCAGGGCGTAGCGCGGGTCATCGCCGAGCAGGTTGCGCCTGAGGTAGAACTCACGCAGTTCCGCGCTGAAGTACTCGGGCTGTTGCTCGTTGGGCTCCTGGAAGGGCGAGGTGACCTGGGCCGAGCTGTAGTTCAGCCAGGCACGGGCGAAGCCTTGCCAGGTGGGGAATTGGCGCTGCGGTGCGTACCAGGTGAGCGAGGGTTCGTAGCGCAGGCTGTAGAAGCCCTTGCGATCCTCGCCCAGGCTCGAATTGTTCGGTCCATAACCGCCCTGGACTATGAGTTTTTGCTGCAGTACCAGGGTTTCCTCGCCTGGGGCGACGGGCAGGGTTTCCTCGTCAGGGGCAACGGGCGCGGGGGACGTCTCGGTTATCCCCTCCTGGGATGTTTCGGCCTCGACTGCCGCGCCACTGTCGCTGTCCGACACCTCATCGGCGGCCTGGGCCGCGCCCGCGATCAGCAACACCGAGAGCAGCGTGCCAGAAAGTCCGATGCGTGAAAGCAGCGTGCTAGAGAATCCATTCGTCATAGCTGTACCTTGATGTCCTTGATGATATCGGCCTTTGCCAGCAGGGCCTTGGCGAGGTCCTCCTGGCTGATCTCCGCTGCCAGTTCCTGCAGGTATTTGCTCGCGCCGAGTTCGCCATAGTCCACAGCGATCTTGGCGTAGGCATAAGCGCGGACCTTGTCGTTGCAGATGCCGCGTCCGCGTCCGTAGATGGTGGCGATCCGGTAGAAGGCCGATGCCGAGCCCTGGGCGGCGAGCTTCTTGTAGGTGGCAATGGCCTTGAACTGCTCGACCTGGTCGAGGCCGCCCATGCTGTAAAGCTCGCCCAAGTTCAGGTAGGCATTCTCGTAACCTTCGGCGAGCAGCGCCTGAATCAGCTCGTGAGCCTTGTAGGGATCGAGAGTGGGCCAGTTGCGCACCATATAGGCGGAGGCACGCAGGGCGCGGCCGAGCTGCGATTGCTGGGTTTCGATGCGCTCGATCAGGGCCAGGGTGGCGTCAGGGTCATAGCTGTCGGCGAAAGACATCATGTAGCTGGCCTTGGTGATCATGGCCGGTGACGAGTCCCGGGCGATGGCGTTGTCCAGCCAGAGCACCACGGCCGGATCGTTCTCCGTGGAGAGGCTGCTCAGATGGCTGGCGATGGACTGCACCACCTCCACCGGCAGGTCCTGCATCCCCTCTTCCAGGGTCTTGGCATAGGCCTTGAACTCCTTGTCCTGGCGGGGGCCGAGAAAGCGGAAGTAGCGGTCCACCGCGCGGACATCCTTGAGCAGGGCGATGCGGTAAAAATTCTCGGCCAGGTCGCTCTGCCCGCGGCGTTCGGCCAGCCCTGCGCGGTAGCTGAAGTCGAGGCAGTTCTCCACGCAGCCGCGTTCATAGAGGGTGATCAGCAGCTCGATCTGCTGGTCCTGGAAGTGCTCGGGGTAGGTAAGGAAAATTTCCAGGGTCGAGGACAGACTGCTGAAATCGCGATCGTGGGGATAACGCCCTACGGCCTGCTGGAAGAAGGCCCGGTTGCGCTCGAGATAGAGCTGGTTGCGCTCGCTCAGCCGGGCCAGGCCCACCAGGGCATCGACCACTCCGCGACCGTCGTCGAAGGCGCGCGTGTAGAGCTCCACGGCCTCCTGCACCTTGCCGGCATCCCCAGAGCCTGCGAGGCGGTCGGCCAGCATCAGGCGCGAGGCGTTGTCGCCGCGCGCGGCCAGTTCGCGCAGGTCGGCCTCGACATCGG
>DATDTH010000074.1:0-3042 GCA_035290985.1 Pseudomonas sp.
TCGCGGGTTCGGGCCAGGTTTAAAAGCCCGGGCGGGCCGCGGCGATCGCGCTCAGGGTCAGCCCCAGCAGCAGGTTCAAGCCCACCAGGCGCCGGATGCGGCCCAGGGCCGCGCCGCCGGCCGGCCAGTCCTCGGCCAGCAGCGCGCGGCGCAACTCCGGCAATTGCAGTGCCTGGATACGGATAAACAGCGCCAGCATGGCGATATACAGGCCCATCATCACCTGCACGTAGCGCGGCGCGGCCTCGAAGCCGGCGAAGCCCAGGTGCAGCATGCCGACCCCGGTGATCGGCAGCACCAGCACGCAGGCCCAGACCCAGACGAAGAAGCGCCCGAACACTTCGCTCCACAGCTTCAGCCGTGGCGGGGCCTCCAGCACCGCCACCGCGGCGGGGCGCAGGATCATCCAGGCGAAGAACATGCCACCGACCCAGATCAGGGCGGCCAGCAAATGCAGGGTGTAAAGGGCGGCGAAGGGCGTCATGCAATACTCCAGTAAGCGGTTCTGCGCGGGATCGATTGGCGGGTTATGATAGCGACCGTTTTCAAACACTGAAAATTTATCCAGCCTTCGATGGCCGTCGCAGACTCCATGCTCAGCACCGAACTCAAATCCCAGATCCAGGGCGCCTACTCGCGTTTTCTCGAAGCCAAGAGCCTGAAACCGCGCTATGGCCAGCGCTTGATGATCGCCGAAATCGCCAAGGTCCTCGGCTCGATCAAGACCGACGATGAGGGCCGGCGCGCCGGCGAGCCTGCGGTGGTGGCCGTCGAGGCCGGCACCGGTACCGGCAAGACGGTGGCCTACAGCCTGGCGGCGATCCCCACAGCCAAGGCCGCTGGCAAACGCCTGGTGATCGCCACGGCGACCGTGGCCCTGCAGGAACAGATCGTCTTCAAGGACCTGCCGGACCTGATGCGCAACAGCGGGCTGAACTTCAGCTTCGCCCTGGCCAAGGGCCGCGGCCGCTACCTGTGCCTGTCCAAGCTCGACATGCTGCTGCAGGAAGGCCAGGCGCAGAGCGCCACCTCCCAGCTGTTCGCCGAGGAAGGCTTCACTATCGCGGTGGATGAGAGCAGCCAGAAGCTGTTCAGCGCCATGATCGAGAAGCTCGCCGGCAACAAGTGGGACGGCGACCGCGACAGCTGGCCAGAGGCCCTGGAAGATCCGGACTGGGCGCGCCTGACCACCGACCACAGCCAGTGCACCAGCCGCCATTGCCCGAACTTCCAGCAGTGCGCCTTCTACAAGGCCCGCGAGGGCATGGGCAAGGTCGACGTGATAGTCACCAACCACGACATGGTCCTGGCCGACCTGGCCCTGGGCGGCGGCGCGGTGCTGCCGGATCCGCGCGACACCCTGTACATCTTCGACGAAGGCCATCACCTGCCGGACAAGGCCATCGGCCATTTCGCCCACTTCACCCGGCTGCGTTCGACCGCCGACTGGCTGGAGCTGACCGCCAAGAACCTGAGCAAGCTGCTGGCCCAGCATCCGCTGCCGGGCGATCTCGGCCGCCTGATCGAACAGGTGCCGGAGCTGGCGCGGGAGATCAAGACCCAGCAGCAGTTCATGTTCGCCGCCTGCGAGCAACTGGCCGACTTCAAGGCCGGTGAGGACATGGAGGGCCGCGAGCGGCCCCGCCATCGCTTTATCGGTGGTGTGGTGCCCGAGCACATGCGCGAGATGGGCATCGAGCTGAAGAAGGGTTTTTCCAAGCTCAACGACCTGTTCACCCGCCTGACCGAATTGCTCAAGGAAGCCATGGACGGCGAGGCCAGCATCGGCCTCGCCAGCCACCTGGCCGAGGAGTGGTACCCGCTGTTCGGCAGCCTGCTGGCGCGGGCCCAGGGCAACTGGGAACTGTGGACCGCCTTCACCGCCGAGGATCCGCAGGACAGCCCGCCCATGGCGCGTTGGCTGACCCTGGCCGAGAGCGGTTCGCTGTTCGATATCGAGGTCAACGCCAGTCCGATCCTGGCCGCCGAGACGCTGCGCCGCAACCTGTGGAACGTCGCCTACGGCGCCCTGGTCACCTCGGCCACCCTGACCGCGTTGGGCACCTTCGACCGCTACCGCATGCGCGCCGGCCTGCCCCGCACGGCGGTGACCACCGTGGTGCCGAGCCCCTTCCACCATGCCGATGCCGGTGTGCTGCGGGTGCCGGACCTGAAGGCCGACCCGCGGGATGCGCCGGCGCACACGGCGGCGATCATTCGCGAGCTGCCGGGCCTGGTGGAAGGCTCGCGCGGCACCCTGGTGCTGTTCTCCTCGCGCAAGCAGATGCAGGAAGTATTCGACGGCCTGGAGCGCGACTGGCGCAAGCGCGTGTTTATCCAGGGCAACCTGTCGAAACAGGAGACCCTGAACAAGCACAAGGCCCGGGTCGATGGCGGCGAGGCCAGCGTGCTGTTCGGCCTGGCCAGCTTCGCCGAGGGCGTCGACTTGCCCGGCGCCTATTGCGAGCACGTGGTGATCGCCAAGATTCCCTTCGCCGTGCCGGACGATCCGGTGGAGGCGGCGCTCTCGGAGTGGATCGAGGCCCGCGGCGGCAACCCCTTTATGGAAATCGCGGTGCCCGATGCCTCCCTGCGCCTGGTCCAGGCCTGCGGCCGGCTGCTGCGCACCGAAGAAGATCGCGGCACCATTACCCTTCTGGATCGGCGGGTGGTCACCCAGCGTTATGGCAAGGCGATTCTCAATGCCCTGCCGCCGTTTCGCCGAGAAATAACTTGAGACCCTTGCCCGCCCAATCATTCGGCGGGCGAAAGGTCTACTGGCTGGTCGTTTAGGAGAGCCTGTACATGTTGCGCCGTTCGTTGCCCGCTGTTTTCGCCCTGTTGTGCCCGCTATTGGCCGCGCCGTTGTTCGCCGCGCCGGCGGGGCAGCAGACCCTGTTCAACTTCGTCAGTCCCACCGATGTGGTGCAGGTGGCGATGCAGAATGCCAGCTTGCCGGCCCTGAGCGCCGAACTGGCGGCGGAAAGCGAACCCTTGCGGCGGGTCACCTTCAACCCCAGCGACAACCCGAGCCTGCGGCTG
>DATDTH010000075.1:0-2349 GCA_035290985.1 Pseudomonas sp.
GCGCCATTCTTGGCGACCAGAGCGATATCCGCGTCATAGTGGTGGATACGGCCAAGCAGGTTGGCGGTGCCATGGGCCAGGCCATCGCCAAAGTCGTGGCCGAGGCCAGCGAAAGCCTGGGCGTCACCTGGAAGCTCGGTAGCCCGGTAGCCCAGGTGGATGAACAGGGCGTCTGGCTCGGCAATGGCGAGCGTATCGAGGCCAGCACCGTGATCTGGGCCGTGGGCGTGAAAGCCTCGCCGCTGACCCAGCAGATCGCCGGCGAACGCGACCCCCATGGCCGCCTGCACGTTGACCGAAACCTCAAGGTGCTCGGCCAGGACGCCATCTATGCCACCGGCGACACCGCCTACGCGGCCGTGGATGACCAGGGCAACCATGCCTTGATGACCTGCCAGCACGCCATCGGCCTGGGCCGTTCCGCCGGCAATAACGCCGCGGCGGACCTGATCGGTGTCGAGCCGATTGCCTATAGCCAGCCCAAGTACGTCACCTGCCTGGACCTGGGCGGCTGGGGTGCCGTATTCACCGAAGGCTGGGAGCGCACAGTGCTACTGACCGGCCAGGAAGGCAAGGCGCTGAAGACCCAGATCAACACCCAGTGGATCTACCCGCCGCTGGCTGATCGCGAAACGGCACTGGCTGCGGCCGATCCGCTGATCCCCGTGGTGGCTTGAACGCTGACCCGCAGTGTTCAAGTCGGCCAACGCGAAACGCCTGGCCCCACCACATATCCCACCTTTTCGGCGCGATTGATAACAAAACGCGGGGGCTGAGGGGCTGAGTCGATTTTCAAACAAATCGACTCAGCCCCTGAATACCCCTGACCCTGAATACCCTGAATACCTTCGGAAATCGCGTAGCGCTACGGCGCCCGGCGCGAAGCCTTTAGGCAGTTCGCTCGATGCCAGGGACGTAATGGCTGTTGACCTGCTTTACAGGCACCGCGACCCGGCTCGGTACCTATATGGAAAGCGAGCCGCGAAAGCCCCGTGCCGCGTAGTAAGACTGCGCGCCGTTGTGATACACAAACACCCGGCCATAACGGCGGTCGCCGAAGAGCGCTCCGCCGAGCGAACGAAGGTCAGGCGGTGTTCTAAGCCAGCTGGAGGTTTTCCTGTCGAACTCGCCGAGCTGTTGCAGCGCTCGGTACTGTTCTTCCGTCAATAGTTCGATGCCCATTTCCCGAGCCATTTCGACAGCACTGCTTTGCGGCTTGTGCTCCTTGCGTGAGTCCAGGGCCCCGGCGTCATAGCAAACGCTTCTACGACCCGTCGGGCTCTCCGCAGCGCAATCGCAGAACGTGAAGCGCCCGGTTTCCTGATCGTGACCAATCACATCCGGTTCCCCTGCGGTTGTCTCCATCGCGTGAAGCGACTTCAAGGCACTGGGATTGCTTTCGAGCCGGGCCCGAACTTCGGCCCATGGGATGCCTTCGTGGCGATGCGGGTTCTGCTCGAAACGGTCCTGCAAGGTTCTAACTAGCTCGTCTTGTTCTTGTGTGTTCATGGTCCTGGTGCCTGCTGACGATCGGTTGTTCGGCGACTTTCTTTTCCAATGCCACTCTTCGACATGAGCGATTTGATCCGGTTTGCCCAGGCGGCTCAGGGTAGCCCGCTCCACGGCTTTTACCAGACCGAACCATTGCCAGCCGACGTTCGCCAAGATTCTGGGAGACGAGCCGGCGCTGCTGGGAGGGGCGCGACCAGCATATTGCGTTCCGCGGCGCATATGAGGCGCTTCAAGCAGGCGATGGCGCTGCTGCTGATCGTCTCGGCCTGGCTGAGTCTGTGGTGCGGCCACTCTGCAGACGGGCTTGGTATCAGGGGATTTCAATGAAATCCCAGGCACAAAAAAAGCGACCCTAAGGTCGCTTTCTTTGTGTCTCCAGGCGTTCAGCGGGCCTGGAAACGGATATGGCGCAGCGGACGGGACTCGAACCCGCGACCCCCGGCGTGACAGGCCGGTATTCTAACCGACTGAACTACCGCTGCGCGTCGGTGGACTTTCGTCCGGTTCACAAGAGTGGTGGGTGATGACGGGATCGAACCGCCGACCCTCTGCTTGTAAGGCAGATGCTCTCCCAGCTGAGCTAATCACCCGACTGCTTGTGAGGCGCGAAATTTACGCGCCCCCCAGGCCTAAGTCAATACAGTACAACGCTTTTTTTCCTAAAGAGAGGAAATAGCCGGATTTCCCCAGGGCTGTCGAGCCCGGCTCAGGCGGTACGCCGTTGCCCCGGATTGCGCCAAGGCTTATCTGGGCTACGAAAATTGATCCCTTATTCGCCGAGCATCAAGACGGTATCCGTGTGCGCTTGGCGGGTTACGCCGCGCAGCGGGTGCGGCG
>DATDTH010000076.1:0-6621 GCA_035290985.1 Pseudomonas sp.
AGTCCGCAGAGGCTGATCACCAGAGCCATGGGCACCGCGCTGCCATCGTGCAGCACGCCGACCAACGCCGAGGCGCCCGCCGCCACGCAGAACCCCAGGCTACCCATCAGGGCCGAGGCGCTGCCGGCATGATGGCCCTGCTTGGCCATGGAGCAAGCCGAAGCGTTGGGGATGATGCAGCCCAGGGCCGCGGTGCCGATGAACAGCGGGATCAGCAAGGGCCAGAGCGCCACCGGTTCGAACAGGGCCACGGCCAACAAGGCGATGTCACTGGCGCAATACAACCAGACGATGCGCCGCAGCCAGAAGCCCGGCCCGGCATAACGCATCAGCCGCGCATTGACCTGGGCGGCCAGGATGAAGCCGGCCGCATTGCTGCCGAACAACCAGCCATAGTGCTCGGCCGGCACGCCGTAGAGTTCGATGAAGACGAAGGGCGAACCGGCGATATAGGCGAACATGCCGGCCATGGCCACCCCGCCGGACAGGCCGTAGGCGAGGAACTCCCGGTCGCGCAGCAGCCCCAGGTAACGCCCCAGGGTGCCGCGCAAGGGCGGCCGTGGCGCGCTCCGGCTCAGGGTCTCCGGCAACCACAGGGCCACGCCGAGCGCGGCCAGGGCGCCGAACGCGGCCAGGCAGACGAAGATCGAAGCCCAGCCGAACTGCGCCAGCAGCAAGCCGCCGGCCAGGGGCGCGAGGATCGGTGCGACCCCCATCACCAGCATCAACTGCGAGAAGACCTTGGCCGCATTGACCGGGTCGCACAGGTCGCGCACCACCGCTCGCGACACCACCATGCCGGCGCAGCCACCCAGGGCCTGGACGAAACGCGCGGCTATCAGGGCTTCCAGGCTGGTGGCCAGGGCGCAGGCGACCGAAGCCAGGACGAACAGGCTCACGCCGAACAGCAACGGCCCTCGCCGCCCATAGCGATCGGCCAGGGGGCCATAGGCCAACTGCCCCAAGGCCAGCCCGGCGAAATAGGCCGCCAGGGTGAGCTGGACATGCTCGACATCGGTGACGAAAACCCGTGCCAGGGTGGGAAAGCTGGGCAGGTAGAAGTCGATGGCCAGGGGACCGAAGGCGCTGAGGGCCCCGAGTATCAGGATAAGGCGTGGGTGCATGGGGCAGCTCTATACCACAGGCTTCGCCGAAGCGTTTTTGTAGGGTGCGCCGTGCGCACCGGGAGGTCGGTGTGACGGCGATGTTCTGCCCCGGATTGCGCCAAGGCTTATCCGGGCTACGCGCAGGCTCAAGCCCCAGGGCCGCTAGCCCTGCTCCGGCGCCTTGTCGAGCGTCACCGCGGTTTTCTTCTTGCCGCCGAGCTTTTCCGCGCCCGCCTCCACCAGCAGGTAGAACATGGGAATCAGGAAGATCGCCAGGAAGGTGGCGGCGAGCATGCCGCCTATCACCCCGGTGCCGATCGAGTGGCGGCTGGCCGAACCGGCACCGCTGCTGATGGCCAGGGGCACCACGCCGAGGATAAAGGCCAGCGAGGTCATCACGATCGGCCGAAAACGCAGCTTGGCCGCCTCCAGCGCCGAGTCGAGGATGCCCATGCCCTTCTCGCGGCAAAGCACGGCGAACTCGATGATCAGGATGGCGTTCTTCGCCGCCAGGCCGATCAGGGTGATCAGGCCGACCTGGAAGTACACGTCGTTTTCCAGGCCGCGCAGCCAGATCGCCAGGATCGCGCCGAACACGGCGAAAGGCACCGCGGTAACCACCGCCAGCGGCAGGGTCCAGCGTTCGTACTGGGCCGCCAGGATCAGGAAGACCATGATCAGGCCGAAGACGAAGGCCGTGCTGCCCGAACCCTGGGTCGCCAGTTCCTGGAAGGCCGAGCCAGTCCAGCCGATGCTGTAGTCACTGCCCAGCACCTCGTCGCCGACCTCCTGGATGGCCGCCAGGGCCTGGCCCGAGCTGTAGCCCGGCGCCGGGCCGCCGAGAAATTTCGCCGAGGGGTAGACGTTGAAGCGCGCATAGGTGTCCGGGCCGAGGATGCGCCGCACCTTGACCAGGGCCGAGAGCGGCACCAGCTCGTTGGAGGCCGAGCGCACATAGACCTGGGACAGGTCCTCGGGCTTGCGGCGGAACTCGGACTCCGACTGCAGGCTGACCTGGAAGGTCCGCCCGTAGAGCGTGAAGTCGTTGACGTAATAGCTGCCGAAGGTCGACTGCATGGCCGTGAACACATCGTTGATCGGCACGCCCAGGGCCCGTGCCTTGGTCCGGTCGAGGTCGATGTAGTACTGCGGCACGTTGGCATTGAAGGTGCTCTGGATGCCGCCCAGTTCCGGTCGCTTGGCCGCCGCCGCGAGGAAGGCCTGGACCTTTTCCGCCAGCTTCTCGGTGCTGCCGCCGGAGCGGTCCTGGATAAAGCCCTCGAAACCGCCGGTGGTGCTCATGCCGGTGATGGGCGGCGGATTGAAGGTCATCACCACCCCGTCTTTCTGCGCCGCGCCCATGGCCATGAATTCCCGGGTCAGGTTGCGCGCGTCCAGTTCCGGCGTGGTGCGCTCCTTCCAGTCCTTAAGCGGGACGAAGGACACCCCGGCGTTGCTGCGGGTGCCGAAGGTCAGGATATCGAAGCCGGCGAAGGTCACCACGTCCTGCACGGCCGGGTGGTCCATCAGTTGCTGGGTGACCTCGCTGGTGAGCTTTTCGGTGCGGGTCAGCGAGGCCGCCGGGGGCAGGAAGTAGGCGTTGAGCACATAGCCCTGGTCCTCGTCGGGCACCAGGGAGCTGGGCACCCGGCCGAACAGCACCACCATCACCGCGATCATGCCGCCGAACAGCAGCAGGCCGACCAGGGAGCGCTTGAGGAAAAACCGCACCCCGGCGGCGTAACCCGCGGTCATGCGGTCGAAGAAGCGGTTGAACACCCGGAACGGCGCGATCGGCTCGTGGTGCCCGGGCTTAAGCAACAAGGCGCAGAGGGCCGGGCTCAGGGTCAGGGCGACTATGCCGGAGATCACCACCGACACGGCGATGGTAATCGCGAACTGTTTATACATTTCCCCGGCCAGGCCGCCGAGGAAGCCCACCGGCACGAACACCGCGCAGAGCACCAGGACGATGGCGATGATCGGGCCGGTCACCTCCTCCATGGCCTTGATGGTCGCTTCCCGCGGGCCGATCTTGTCGGTGGCCATGACCCGCTCGACGTTCTCGATCACCACTATGGCGTCGTCGACCACGATGCCGATGGCCAGCACCATGCCGAACAGGGTCAGCAGATTGATGGAGAACCCGAGCAGGTACATGCCGGCGAAGGTGCCGATCAGCGACACCGGAATCGCCAGTACCGGGATCAGGGTGGCGCGCCAGTTCTGCAGGAAGATGAAGACCACCAGCACCACCAGCACCAGGGCCTCGACGAAGGTGTGGATCACCTCCTCGATGGACACCCGGACGAACTTGGTGGTGTCGTAGGGGATCTTGAAGGTGATGCCTTCGGGAAAGCCCTTGGACAAGCGCTCCAGGGTGGTCTGTACCGCCTCGGCGGTGTCCAGGGCATTGGCCCCCGGTTGCAGGTAGATGCCGAAGGCCGCGTTCTGCTGGCCGTTCAGCGAGGTCATCAGGGAATAGTCCTGGGCCCCCAGTTCGATCCGCGCGACATCCTTGAGCAGCAGGCTGGCGCCGTCGGAGTCGGTGCGCAGAATCACGCTTTCGAAGGCCTTGGGGTCGGTGAAGCGGCCCTGGGTGGTGACCGTGTAGGTGAAGTCCTGCTCCTGCTCCAGGGGCTGCTGGCCGAAGCTGCCGGCGGCGAACTGGGAGTTCTGCTCACGGATGGCCTGGACCACCTCGGTGGAGGTCAGGTTGTATTGCGCCAGCTTGTCCGGCCGCAGCCAGATACGCATGGAATAATCCTTGGAACCGAACTGACGGGCGTCGCCCACCCCGGGGATGCGCTTGAGCTCATCGATCACGTTGATCAGCGCGTAGTTGCTGATGTACACCGGATCCCGGGAATTGTCCGGAGAAAACAGGGTGACCACCTGGAGGATATCCGAGGACTTCTTCTCCACCTTGACCCCGAGGCGACGGACCTCTTCCGGCAGCTTGGCCAGGGCGGCCTGCACCCGGTTGTTGACGTCGATGGTGGCCTGGTCCGGGTCGGTACCGACTTTGAAATACACCGACAGGCTCATGGCGTTGCCGCCGGAGTTGGACTGCTGGTAGATCATGCCCTCGACGCCGTTGATCGACTGCTCCAAAGGCGCGGCCACGGTTTCGGCAATCACCTGGGCGCTGGCGCCCGAGTAGCTGGCGCTGACCGAGACCTGGGGCGGCAGGATCTGCGGGTACTGGGCGATCGGCAGGGCGCGCATGGCCATCAGGCCGGCCAGCACTATGACGATGGAGATGACCGCGGCGAACACCGGACGGTCGATGAAGAAGCGAGAGATCACGGGCGGCGCTCCTTCAGGACTGCTTGGCGGCGGGTGGGGTGACCGACGCGGCGGGCGCCTCGCTGGCGTTCACCGGCGAATCCGGGCGCACCTTGGGCAGGCCCTCGACTATCACCCGGTCACCGGCGCCGATGCCGGACTCAATCACCCAGCGGCCCTTGGCGGTCTGCCCGGTGCTGACCTGGCGCATGCGCGCGATGCCCTGCCCGTCCACCACATAGACGAAGGTGCCCTTCGGCCCCTGGGCCACCGCGCGCTCCGGCACGGTCACGGCCTTGGGCAGGGTGATGCCCTTGACCAGCACTCGGACGAACTGTCCGGGCAGCAATTCCTGCTCGGGGTTCGGCACCACGGCACGGGCGCTGACGGTGCCGGTGCCACGGTCGATCAGGCTGTCGGTGAAATCGACCCGGCCTTCGATCGGGTAACTGCTGCCGTCGCCGAACTTGACCTCGACATTCAGCTTGCCGTCTTCCGGCAGGGTCAGGCCGCCCGTGTGCAGGCCGTTGCGCAGGCGCTCGGCCTCGGCATCCGGGTAGGCGAAGTTGACGAAGATCGGGTCGAGCTGGGTCAGTTGGGTCAGCAGGCTGGAGCTGGGGTCGCTGGCCGCCACCAGGCTGCCCTCGGAACGGGTTTCCTTGCTGGTCATGCCGGTGATCGGCGCCTTGACCGTGCAGTAGTCCAGGTCGATCTGCTTGGCCTGCACCTCGGCCTGGGCGGCCTGGATATTGGCCTTGCTCTGCTCGTAATTGGAGATGGCATTGTCCAGCTCGCTCTCGCTGGCGAAGCCCTTGGTCTGCAGTTCACGGATTCGCTTGAGGTCGCGCTCGGTCTGGCGCAAGCGCGCCTGTTCCTGGGCCAGGGCGCCCTTGGCCCGGGCCAGGGCGGCTTCGTAGATGCGCGGGTCGATGCGAAACAGCACCTGGCCCTTCTGCACCCGGCTGCCTTCCTGGTAGGTACGTTCCTGGATGATGCCATTGACCTGGGCCCGCACCTCCACCTCGCGGTAACCGGCGGTACGCCCGGCGTATTCCAGCACCACCGGCAGAGGCGCCACCTGGGCGGTTTCCACCAACACCGCGGGCGGTGGCGGGGTCTTGGCCGGCGCATCGGCCGCCATCGCCAACGGACTCAAGGCAGCGCCGAGGAGCAACACCCGAAGTGCGGAAGGAAGAGGACGGACAGACGGCATAGGAGACTCCAGGACGGCGCAGAACGGGTGCAAAAGGAAGGGGACCATGCTAGTTACATACAATAACGTTTGTAAACAGAAACCCTCGGGTAATATCACTACACTCGGTTTCCCAAACTGAGCCTAGTAGCCTGTACGGTTAGTGGGTTAACTCAAGTTCGAGTGGCTGAGGTTTCGAGACAAGGCGCCGTGACGAGTCATAGCCCGCTATGGCGAGGAACGGCAACGCCGTATCGGAGCCTCGGACGCCGGGCCGCCGGGCCGCCGAAATTGACTAAGTAAACTAGCCACATTGGCTACTAGCCACCCTTCAGGGCCCTGCATGCGCCGTTCCAAGGAAGACGCCGAAAAAACCCGTACCGCGCTCTTGCTTGCGGCCGAAGCCCTGTTTCTGGAAAAGGGCGTGGCCCACACCTCCCTGGAACAGATCGCCCGCGCGGCTGGCCTGACCCGTGGCGCGGTCTACTGGCATTTCCAGAACAAGGCGCATTTGTTCCACGTCATGCTCGAGCAGGTGCGCCTGCCCCCCGAGCAGTTGGCCGAGCGCCTGTCCGCCTGCAGCGGCCAGGATCCGTTGCGGGCACTGCGCGACCTGTGCGTGGAAGCCATCGAGAACCTGGCCCGCGACGAGCAGAAGCGCCGGATCTTCACCATCCTGCTGCACCGCTGCGAATTCACCGCGGAACTGCGCGAAGCCGAGGAACGGCACCTGGCTTTTATTCAGCAGTTCATCGCCCACACCGAACGCCTGTTCGAGGCCAGCGCCGAGCGCCTGCGCCCCGGGATCAGCCCGCGCCTGGCCTCGCGGGCCCTGCACGGGCTGATCATCGGCCTGTTCACCGACTGGACCCGCGACCCGGGCCTGTTCGAGCCCCTGCAGGACAGCGCCGCGCTGATCGACAGCCAGTTCCAGGGACTGGTGCGCGACTGGACTTAAAGCCCCCCGGTTTCGCTCGCGCCGCTTGATACGCGCGCCTCACCCGCCAAAGATGCCGTCGGGTTAGCAAAACGTAA
>DATDTH010000077.1:0-3624 GCA_035290985.1 Pseudomonas sp.
GGGCAGCCGCCTGTACCGCACCGGCGATCTGGCACGGCGCCTGGCGGACGGTTCCATCGAGTACCTCGGGCGCATCGACCAGCAGGTCAAGCTGCGCGGTTTCCGCATCGAACTGGGAGAGATCGAAGCGCGCCTGCAAAGCCACCCGGCCGTGCGCCAGGCCCTGGTGCTGGTGCGCGAGGACCGCCCCGGCGATCGCCGTCTGGTGACCTATGTGGTGCCCCATGCCGAGGCTCCCGCCATCGCTACGCTGCGCGAGCACCTGGCCGAAACCCTGCCCGACTATATGTTGCCCGCCGCCTTCGTCAGCCTGGCGACGCTGCCGCTAAGCCCCAACGGCAAGCTCGACCGCAAGGCCCTGCCGCTGCCGGCATACGGCGGGGACAACCCCGACCTGGCGCCGCCGCGCAATGCCCAGGAACAGGCGTTAGCGCAGGTCTGGCAAGCGGTGCTCGGGCTGCAGGCGGTCGGCATCCACGACAACTTCTTCGCCCTCGGCGGCCATTCGTTGTTGGCCACTCAACTGGTGGCGCGGCTGCGCCGTCAACTGGGAATCGAGCTGCCGCTGCGGGCGGTTTTCGAAGCACCGACCATCGCCCAGCTGGCCGAACGCTTGCCCCGGGTGGCGATCCCGCCGGAGCAGCCGATTCCAGCGCTCCCACGCGCGGAAGCAGGTCGCACAGCGCTGCCGCTGTCCCATGCCCAGCAGGGCCTGTGGTTTATCCATCAGCTGGAGCCCGGCAGCGCCGCCTACCATATCCCCAGCGCCGCCCGCCTGCGCGGCGAGCTGAATTGCGCCGCCCTGCACACGGCTTTCCAAGCCCTGGTGTCGCGCCACGAGGCCCTGCGCACGACGTTTCAGGAACAGGACGGCGAGCTTACGCAGCTGATTCACAGCTCGATCGAGCTGCCGCTGCCGTTGATCGACCTCGATCATCTGCCGCCCACCGAACGTGAAGCGGCGGCCCGTCGCCTGCTGCTCGAGGAAGCCACCAGGCCCTTCGACCTGAGCCAGGCGCCGTTGCTGCGCCTGGCCCTGGTGCGGCTGAGGGTCGACGAGCACCTGCTGTTGGTGGTGCTGCACCACATCATCGCCGACGGCTGGTCCATGGGCGTGCTGGTCAACGAGCTGGTGCAGCTCTACCGTGCCGCCCTGGATGGCCGCGAGGCCGCCCTGCCGGCTTTGCCGATCCAGTACGCCGACTACGCCGCCTGGCAGCGCCAACGCCTCGACGGCGCCCGCCTGGAGCGCCAGCTCACCTACTGGCGCAGCGCCCTGGGCGAGCCCCAGGCACCGCTGGAACTGCCTGCCGACCGGCCACGGCCGGCGGCCATAAGTTGCCGTGGCGGGCGCCACCGCTTCACCGTCGAGCGCGCCACCGCCAGCGGCTTAAATGATCTCTGCCAGCAGCATGGCGCCACGCTCTTCATGGGGCTGCTCGGGGTCTTCCAACTCTGGCTGCACGCCCATAGCGGGCGGCTCGACCCCATAGTCGGCACCGATGTGGCCAACCGTGGCCGGGCTGAAACCGAAGGCGTGGTGGGCTTCTTCCTCAACCAGCTGGCGCTGCGCGCCGACCTGGCCGGCAACCCGAGCTTCGCCGAGTTGCTGGCGCGCCTGCGGGCCCAGGTACTGGACGCCTACACCCACCAGGAGCTGCCGTTCGACAAGCTGGTGGAAGCGCTCAACCCGCTGCGTAGCCTGGCTCATAGTCCGCTGTTCCAGGTCAAGCTGGTGTTGCAGAACCAACCGGAAAGCGCCCTCGAACTGCCGGGCCTCGAGGTGCTGCCCGAGCCGATCGAACATGGCCAGGCCCAGCTCGACCTGCACCTGACCGTGGAAGAAACCGAGCACGGCCTCGAGTGCACCTTCAAGTACAGCGCCGACCTGTTCGATGCCTCCAGCGTCGCGGCCTTCGCCGAGGAGTTGAGCGCGCTGCTGGCGCAGGTGGTCGCTACCCCAGCCATGCAGATTGCGACCCTGGCCCAGGACCTCGCCCAACGCGCCCGCGAACGCCGTCTGATCGAACAACGCGCCCGCAGCCAACAAGGCGTGGCGCGCCTCGGCGGTGCCCGGCGTAAATCCCTTCTCACCACCGATTCCCTGGAGGGCTAGTCCCATGACCATTCCCCTCGGCGGCATGCGCCGTAAAGCCATCCGCCTGGAAGACAGCCTGGTGCGCTTCACCCCGCTGCTGCCTGGCCAATCCTTCCCGCTGCTGTGCGAACCGACCACCGTCGGGGTCAGCCTCCAGGCCTGGGCCGAACGCCAGCGCGAGCTGCTGGAAAGCAAGCTGCTGGAGCACGGCGCGATTCTCTTTCGTGGCTTCGCCGTCGCCTCGGCCAATGAGTTCGACCAGTGCATCAGCGCCCTGTCCGGCGGTGCCCTGGAGTACCGCTTCCGCGCCTCGCCGCGCACCCAGGTCAACCCCGGCCTGAACATCTACACCTCCACCGACTACCCCCAGGACCAGCGGATCTTTCCCCACAACGAGCATTCCTACTCGCCGGTGTTCCCGTTGAAGATCTTCCTCTGGTGCGACGTCGCCCCCGAGTGGCGCGGCGAGACGCCCATAGGCGACACCCGCGCCATCACCCGGGCCATAGACCCGGCGATCCGCGAGCGCTTCGCCGAGAAGGGCATCATGTACGTGCGCAACTATGGCGATGGCTTCGGCCTGCCCTGGCAGACCGTGTTCCAGACCGAGGACCGCGCCCAGGTCGAGGCCTACTGCGCCAATGTCGGTATCGCCGTGGAGTGGAAGGCGGACAATCGCCTGCGCACCCGCCAGGTCGGCCCGGCCCTGGTGCGCCACCCGCGCAACGGCGAAATCCTCTGGTTCAACCACGCCACCTTCTTCCACGTCAGCACCCTGCCGGCCTCGGTGCGCGGGGCCCTGCAAGCCGACTTCAGCGACGACGACCTGCCGCAAAACACCTTCTACGGCGACGGCAGCCCGATCGAGCCCGAGGTGCTGGAGCACCTGCGCGCGATCTACCTGCAGCAGATGATCGAGTTCCCCTGGCAACAGGGCGACGTGTTGCTGCTGGACAACATGCTGGCCGTGCATGCGCGCAACGAATTCAGCGGCCCGCGCCGCATCCTGGTGTCCATGGCCGAAGCGCTGAATAGCAGCGACGTGGCGCTTCAGCGCTAACCCGCTTTTTACCCCCTTTCTCAAGGCCAACGGATATGTCCATCGAAGGTTTCCGCCCCGCTCTGCAACAAACCCGTCACTGGCGTATCGCCCCTCACGCCGTCGCGCACCTGCGCGCCGAGCTGCCGGCCGCCATCGACCCGCAGCGTCTGCACTCCGCCCTCGGCCAGTTGCTGGCCCGCCACGAAATACTGCGCACCCGCCTGACCGCCGTGCCCGGACTGCAATTGCCGGTGCAGGTGATAGCCGAGCGGCTGGACTTCGGCTGGCAGGTGCTGGAGGTCGGCGACCAGGACATCCTGGCCCTGGAAGAGCGCCTGCAGGCCGAACTGGCGGCCCGCGTGCAGGACGTCGAGCAACCGCCCCTGGCCGCCGCCCTGCTGCGCGGCGACCAAAGCGACCGCCTGCTGCTGGCGCTGCCGAACGTCAATGCCGATGCCGCCACCCTGCAGTGCCTGCTGCAGGA
>DATDTH010000078.1:0-3053 GCA_035290985.1 Pseudomonas sp.
TCACTGCTGCGCCGTTACCTGCCCGCCCTGGTGCTCTTCGGCCTGGGGCTGGTGGTGTGGGAGGCGCTGGTGGCTGCTTTTCACATCGAAGGATTCCTGCTGCCGCGGCCGAGCGTGATCGCGCAGACCTTTGTTGAGGAATTCCCGGTCATTTACCCGGCGGGACTGTTTACCATGCGGGAGGCGGTGGGCGGCTTTGCGCTGGGTTGCGTGCTGGCGCTGTTGCTGGCGCTGATGACGGCGCGCTGGCCGCTCCTCAGCCGGGGCGCCATGCCGTTCGCCATCGCCATCAACTCGACGCCGATCATTGCGCTGGCCCCGATCATGAACAACTGGTTCGGCATCACCAATCCGCTGGCCAAGATGAGCATTGTCGCCGTGATCGTGTTCTTTCCGGTGCTGATCAATACCCTGCGCGGGCTGACCCAGGTGGACGCCCAGGCGCTCGAATTCATGCGCGCCTGCGCCGCCAGCGAGTGGCAGGTGCTGGTGTATCTGCGCATTCCCAACGCGCTGCCCTTTACCTTCAGCGCCTTCAAGGTGGCTGCGACGCTGAGCGTGATTGGCGCCATCGTGAGCGAGTATTTCGGCGGCTCGCGCGAAGCGCTGGGCGTTTACATCTCCCAGCAGGCCGCCCTGTTTCATTTTGCCGAGGCGTGGTCCGCGATTATCATCGCCTGCCTGATGGGCATCGCCTTTTATCTGCTCCTGCTGCTGGCGGAGCGGATCATGATGCCCTGGCACGTTTCCTTGCGAACCGCCGGCGAGTGAGCCGGTCGAACAGCCAAAGGAGGTGAGGCCCGGCGGAAAGCCATCGCAATATGCGACCGCAGTCATTTTTCGAGTGCGCCGAGGGAATTCCTATTCAAGGAGAAGGCAAAATGAGATCGCAGGCAAATGGATGGGTGCGTCTGAGCGCTCTGTGCATTGTGGCGACGCTGGTGCTGGCAGCCTGCCAGCCCGCGGCCAGCGAGCCGCCCCAGGAGCTGACCAAGATAAAACTGCAGCTGCAGTGGGTGGTCCAGTCGCAGTTCGCCGGCTATTTCGCAGCGGTGGACCAGGGATTCTATGAGGACGAGGGGCTGGAGGTGACCATCCTGCAGGGCGCGGTGGACATCGTGCCGCAGCAGGTGCTGGCCTCCGGTCAGGCGGACTTTGCGGTGTCGTGGGTGCCCAAGGCCCTCGTCTCCCGCGAGGAAGGCGCCAAGATCGTGAACGTGGCCCAGATCTTCCAGCGCAGCGGCACGCTCGAGGTCTCCTGGAAAGACTCGGGCATCACCAAACCGGAAGACTGGCGGGGCAAGAAGGTCGGCACCTGGGGCTTCGGCAACGAGTTCGAATTGACGGCGGCCATGGTGCAGGCCGGGTTGGACCCGAACAACGATGTGACCATCATCCAGCAGCCGTTCGACATGTCGCTGCTGCTCAATCGCGAGGTGGATGCGGCGGAGGCGATGACCTACAACGAGTACGCCCAGGTGCTCGAAGCCACCGGCCCCGACGGCCAGCTGCTCTACACCGCCGATGACCTGAGCGTCATTAACTTCAATGACGTGGGCACGGCGATGCTGCAGGACGCCCTGTGGGCCCGCGAGGACTGGGTCAAGGACACCAACAACTGGGTGACCCTCAACCACTTCCTGCGCGCCACTTTCCGAGGATGGGTTTTCTGCCGCGACAACTTTGACCAGTGCGTGGATATCGTGCTCAAGAATGGCCCGACGCTCGGCCGCGGACACATGGCCTGGCAGCTCAATGAGATCAACAAGCTCATCTGGCCGTCGCCCGCGGGCATTGGGGTGATGGATCAGGCGCTGTGGGACCAGACCGTCGCCGTGGCCACTTCGCAGAAGGTGCTCAAGGCCGCGCCGGATGCGGGCGCCTTCGATGCCGACTTTGCCAAGGAGGTCGTGGACAAGTTGAAGTCCGAGGGCGTGGACGTGACGGGAGCCAGCTACACTCCCAAGACCGTCGAGATTACGCCCGGCGGCGAATAAGCTGCTTGGGCACGTCAGGCTGCCAGCCCCCACGGGCTGGCAGCCTCTCCCGGACACGGCGCCCCGGCCGGGCGCTGTCTCCGCGAGAGGCTTTCGGCTGATTGGCAACCGCAATTACCCGAGGAGGAATCCACTATGGCTCGCATCGTTCGCGGAGCGCTGCTCCAAACCACCTGGACCGGCGACAAGCAGTCCATGATCGACAAGCACGTCAGCTACGTGGAACAGGCCGCCAAGGAAGGCGCACAGGTGATGTGCTTTCAGGAGCTGTTCTACGGCCCGTATTTCTGCCAGATCCAAGATCCGAAGTTCTACGGCTACACCGAGCCAATGCCCTCCGGCCCGACGACGAAATTGATGCAGGACCTGGCCAAGAAGCACAAAATGGTGCTGATCGTCCCCATGTACGAGGAGGACAATACCGGCGTCTACTACAACACGGCTTCGGTCATTGACGCCGACGGCTCCTATCTCGGGAAGTACCGCAAGACCCACATCCCGCACATCAACGGCTTCTGGGAGAAGTTCTACTTCAAGCCCGGCAACCTGGGCTACCCGGTCTTTAACACGGCCATCGGGCGCGTCGGCG
The DNA here is from genome assembly GCA_035290985.1 of Pseudomonas sp. Classification (GTDB taxonomy): domain Bacteria; phylum Pseudomonadota; class Gammaproteobacteria; order Pseudomonadales; family Pseudomonadaceae; genus Aquipseudomonas. The sequence goes on from DATDTH010000078.1 coordinate 2,587, forward strand.
TCTATATCTGCTATGACCGCCACTTCCCCGAGGGGCCGCGCATGCTGGGCCTGCACGGCGCGGAGATCATCTTCATTCCCAGCGCCACCTCACGCGGTCTGTCGATGCACTTGTGGGAGATCGAGCAGCGCGCCCACGCCATTTTCAACGGCGTCTTCGTGGGCACGATTAACCGCGTGGGGCAGGAAACGGAATTCGGGCCGAACGACTACTATGGCTCGTCGTACTTTGCCGACCCGCGCGGCCAGTATGTGCCCGACGTGCGCACCGGCGACCTGAAAGCCAGCGACACCAAGGAACAGCTGATGGTCTGCGACCTGGACTTCGACAAGATCCGCGAGGCGCGCAACACCTGGCAGTTCTACCGCGACCGCCGGCCCGAAATGTACGGCGACATCTCGACGGTGTCGGCCGATTGAACCTCACTCCCAACCCCCGGCTCCTGCGGAGCCACCCCTCCCCCATCT
>DATDTH010000079.1:0-3338 GCA_035290985.1 Pseudomonas sp.
TGGCCGGGGTGACCGGCAGCGGCAAGACCGAAGTGTATTTACAGCTGATTCGCCAGTGCCTGGAGGCCGGCAAACAAGCGCTGGTGCTGATCCCCGAGATCAACCTGGGGCCGCAGACCCTGGCGCGCTTCGAGCAGCGCTTCAATGCGCGGATCGCCCTGGTGCACTCGGCGGTGAACGACCGCGAGCGGCTGGATGCCTGGCTGACCGCCCGCGATGGCGAGGCCGACATCATCATCGGCACCCGCTCGGCTTTGTTTACGCCGATGAAGAATCCGGGGCTGATCATCATCGATGAGGAGCACGACGCCTCCTACAAGCAACAGGAAGGCCTGCGTTACCACGCCCGCGACCTGGCCCTGGTACGCGCCCGCCAGGAAAACATCCCCATAGTGCTGGGCTCGGCCACTCCCTCCCTGGAGAGTCTGCAGAATGCCCATGCCGGGCGCTTCGCCCTGCTACGCCTGACCCAGCGCGCCGGCGGCGCCCAGCAACCGCGCTTCCTGCGCCTGGATATCAAGAGCCGGCCCCTGGACAGTGGCATCTCCGGGCCCATGCAACAGGCCATCGGCCAGACCCTGGCCGCCGGCCAGCAGGTCCTGGTGTTTCTCAACCGCCGCGGCTTCGCCCCGACCCTGCTCTGCCACGACTGCGGCTGGCTCTCGGAATGCCCGCGCTGCGATGCGCGAATGACCGTACACCAACGCTCCAACGAGCTGCGCTGCCATCACTGCGGCCACGCCGAGCGCCAGCCCAAGCAGTGCCCGCAATGCGCCAAGGTTGACCTGCGCCCGGTCGGCGCTGGCACCGAGCGAGCCGAGGAACGCCTGGAAATCCTCTTTCCCCAGTACCCGGTGCTGCGGGTCGACCGCGACAGCACCTCGCGCAAGGGCGCGATGACCGCCCTGTTCAACACCATCCAGCGCGGCGAGCCCTGCATCCTGATCGGCACCCAGATGCTCGCCAAGGGCCATCACTTCCCCCGGGTCACACTGGTCGCGATCCTGGACGCCGACGGCGGCTTGTTCTCCGCTGATTTTCGCGCCAGCGAGCGCATGGCCCAACTGATAGTGCAGGTGGCCGGGCGGGCCGGCCGCGAGGAAGAACCGGGTCGGGTGATCATCCAGACCCACCTGGCCGATCACCCGTTGCTGATCCAACTGACCGAACAGGGCTATTTCGCTTTCGCCGACCAGGCCCTGAGCGAGCGCCGCGCCGCCGGCCTGCCGCCCTTCTGCCACCTGGCCCTGCTGCGGGCCGAGGCGCACAAGCCAGGACAGGCGGAAGCCTTCCTGGACCAGGCCTGCAGCGAGGCCGAACAGCTGCTGGGCGACCTGGACCTGGGCGGCATCGAACTGCTGGGCCCGGTACCGGCCCCCATGGAGCGTCGCGCCGGCCGCTACCGCGCCCAGTTGCTGCTCCAGGCCAATGCCCGCGCGCCGCTGCACCGGCTGCTCAACGCCTGGCTGCAGATACTCGAACAGCTGCCGGGCGGGCGCCAGGTGCGCTGGTCCCTGGATGTCGACCCGATCGATCTGTATTAGCGGGTAGCGACAAGCTGCAAGAGGCGAGGCCCGGCAGGCTTTTACTTGCCGCTTGCCGCTTACGACTTGAAGCGGCGCCCCCCTGGCGCCGATAATGCCCAGTTTTCAACCCGCGCCCAGGCGCCGCCGCACGAACGGCCGAACGAGCAGACCATGAAAGACAGCATCCGCCAGCTGATTCAGCACGCCCTGACCCGCCTCGCCGACGAAGGCGTGCTGCCCCAGGGCCTGAGCCCGGCCATCCAGATCGAGAACACCAAGGACAAGAGCCATGGTGACTTCGCCAGCAACATCGCCCTGATGCTGGCCAAACCGGCCGGTCTGAAGCCCCGCGAACTGGCCGAACAGCTGATCGCCGCGCTGCCGACCGACGAGCGGATCAGCCGGGTCGAGATTGCCGGCCCGGGCTTCCTGAATTTTCATCAGAACACCGCCGCCCTCGCCGCGCGCCTGGACGCAGCCCTGGCCGATGGGCACCTGGACGTGGGCAAGAGCGGTCCGGCACAACGGGTGGTGGTCGACCTGTCCTCGCCGAACCTGGCCAAGGAGATGCATGTCGGCCATCTGCGCTCGACCATCATCGGCGACGCTGTGGCCCGGGTTCTGGAATTCCTCGGCGACACCGTGATCCGACAGAACCATGTGGGCGACTGGGGCACCCAGTTCGGCATGCTGCTGGCTTACCTGCAGGAAAAACCCGAGGCCAGCGAAACCGAACTGTCCGACCTGGAAGGCTTCTACCGCGCAGCCAAGCAGCGCTTCGACGACTCCGAAGCCTTCGCCGACCGCGCCCGCGCGCTGGTGGTCCAGTTGCAGGCCGGCGAGCCCGAGTGCATGCGCCTGTGGCAGCGCTTCAACGAAATTTCCCTGGCCCATTGCCAGAAGGCCTACGAGCGCCTCAACGTCAAGCTGACGCCCGCCGACGTCAGGGGTGAAAGCGCCTACAACGACGACCTGGCCCAGGTGGTCACCGACCTCAAGAGCAGCGGCCTGCTGGTCGAGAGCAATGGTGCCCAGTGCGTGTTCCTCGAGACCTTCAAGAATGTCGACGGCGATCCACTGCCGGTCATCGTCCAGAAGGCCGGCGGCGGCTATCTGTATGCCACCACCGACCTTGCGGCCATGCGCTACCGCAGCCGAGTCCTGAAGGCCGACCGGGTGCTGTATTTCGTCGACCAGCGCCAGGCCCTGCACTTCCAGCAGGTGTTCGAAGTGGCCCGTCGCGCCGGCTTCGTGCATGCAGGCATGCAGCTCGAGCACATGGGCTTCGGCACCATGAACGGCGCCGACGGCCGCCCGTTCAAGACCCGCGACGGCGGCACGGTCAAGCTGATCGACCTGCTGGACGAGGCCGAGCAGCGCGCCTACGCCCTGGTCAAGGACAAGAACCCGGAACTCGATGAAAGCGAGCTGCGCAGCATCGCCCGGGTGGTCGGCATCGGCTCGGTCAAATACGCCGACCTGTCCAAGCACCGCACCAGCGACTACAGCTTCAATTTCGAACTGATGCTGAGCTTCGAGGGCAATACCGCGCCCTACCTGCTCTATGCCTACACCCGGGTCGCCAGCATCTTTCGCAAGCTCGGCCAGGACCATGGGCAGATTCAAGGCCAGATGGACCTGCAGGCGCCCCAGGAACAGGAGCTGGCCAGCAAGCTGGCGCAGTTCGGCGAAGTGCTGCACAACGTCGGCGAGAAAGGCACGCCCCACAGCCTCTGCACCTACCTCTACGAACTGGCCGGGCTGTTTTCCAGCTTCTATGAGCACTGCCCGATACTGGCCGCGGAAAACCCC
>DATDTH010000080.1:0-19366 GCA_035290985.1 Pseudomonas sp.
TTGCTCACTCGCCATGGCGTCGCCGGGGTGCGCCGTGGCGCGGCCGGCGCCTGCCTGGCGCTGGCCACGGCCCTGGTGGGCTATGGCTGGTGGCTGCAGTTCTGGGGCTGGAATTGAACAATCCGCGCCCTCAGGGCCGGCCGGGGGGGAAGAAAACTGAACAGATAATGAGCCAGGGCGTCTGACTTTACGGACGAGGAAAAAGCGCTGCGCTTTGCCAGCGACTGCTCCGACCCGAAAAACAGGTTTTATTCGAGAAGCACTCCTATCACCGAAAGTCGTAGGAGTGTAAGGTCCATGATTCAGTACCCACGGTTAGCACTCATATCTATGGAAAGCCAAGAGAGCCGTCGGACAGTAGCTCCTTTGGCGCACCGAGTCGGAGAGTGTAGGGATTCCACGCAAATTGCCGCAACCATGGTTGGCATTTTGCAGGAGATCGACGCTGTACTGACACCCATCATCGGCCAGGGGGGCGCCGCCGCCCTCTACAGGCGCTGTCTCTTCCTCACCAGTTCACTGCACCCCTGGTTGGCTGATACCCATAAAGGCGTACAGACGACCATCAATCTCGCCGCACTCCAGGTCGTGCTCGCACAGCAAGGCAGCAGCGCTGCCATCAGCGCTGGCGATCATCTTCTCCAAACGTTCCATGAGTTGCTGGCCACCTTGGTCGGACCCTCGCTCACCGAACGTTTGCTTCGTTCCGTGTGGGAAAACTCTTTGAGCGGCCCGTCCGCGCAGGACACCTCGCCATGACCTCCAAAGTGACAATCAACCGCTTGGCCACCGGCGTGCCCGGCCTGGACGAGGTACTGGGCGGTGGGTTGCCGGAATTCTCGTTCAACCTGATCGCGGGACCACCCGGCTGTGGCAAGACCACGCTGGCGCACCAGATGATGTTCGCGCTGGCAACGCCCATGCGCCCAGCCCTCTACTTCACGGTGCTGGGCGAACCGCCGCTGAAAATGCTGCGCTACCAGCAGCAGTTCGAGTTTTTCGACAACGAATCGATCAACGGCTCGATCCGTTACGTCAACCTGGCGGACGACACCCAGGCGGGCGATCTCAACCAGGTGCTGCGGCGCATAGTCGCCGAGGTCGAAAAACACGATCCGGCGCTGGTCTTCGTCGACTCCTTCCGTTCCGTGGTGCTGGCGAGCGAGACCCAGGTCAACCCCAACAACAACCTGCCGCAGTTCGTGCAGCAGCTCGGCATGCTGATGACCAGTTGGCAGGCCACGACCTTTCTGATCGGCGAGTACTTCACCGAAACCGATACCAACCCGGTGTTCACAGTGGCGGACGGGCTGATCTGGCTGCGCCAGAGCGTGCTGCGCAACTCCATGGTGCGCAAGATGGAGATCATGAAAATGCGCGGCCAGCCGACGCTGCCGGGGCTGCACACCTTCCGCATCGGCAAGGCCGGGATCAAGGTGTTCGCCACCGCCGACCGGGTGATTGCGGCGCACCCCGCGGAGGTCATAGGCACCGAGGGTTCACGCCTGCTGATGGGCGTACCGCGCCTGGACCGGATGCTCGGTGGCGGCTTGCCCCGGGGCTACTCGCTGCTGGTGGCCGGGCCTTCGGGCTCGGGCAAGAGCATCCTGGCGGCGGCCTTTCTGGCGGAGGGCGCGCGCAACGGCGAGACCGGGGTCATCGCGGTGTTCGAACAGCGCCCCAACCGCTTGCGCAGCCGCACCATCACCGAGCTGATCGACAGCGGCCAGGTCGGCCTGGTAGACAGCCACGCGGCCGACCTGTCCATCGATGAGGTCGTGCTGTTGCTGATGGACGAGATCCGTCGCCTCAAGGCCAGCCGCGTGGTCATCGATTCGCTTTCGGGCTTCGAACTGGCCTTGGCGCCGACCTTTCGGGAAGACTTTCGCGAGTCGCTGTCGCGCCTGGTCAGCGCCTTGACCAGCACAGGGGTCACGGTGCTGATGACCTCCGAACTCGAGGACCGCTACACCGACCTGCGTTTCAGCCCCTATGGCACGGCGTTCCTCACCGACGCGATCATCGTGCAGCGCTACATCGAGGTCGAGAGCCGGCTGCGGCGGGTAATGGCCGTGGTCAAGGTGCGGGCCAGCGCCCACTCGGACCAGTTGCGCGAATTCACCATAGACGACACCGGCATTCGCATCGGCGAAATGCTCTCGGACCAGGAGGGTCTGCTCGGCGGCAGGCCGAGTCGCAAACAGCGGGTCGTGCTCCAGGACGAAACTGATGCGTGAATCGACCGGAGCATAGACATGAGCGAATTGCCCGGCAGAAGCGAACGCGCGGCCGAAAAGGCCGCGCGCGAACTCGCTCACCTGCAGGAACAGGCCGATGAGGCTCGCGAGCTATTGGCGCTGCTGCAGCATGACGTGCTTGCCGTGGAAGGTCGCCTGGAGGGCAAGCATTCAGCCACTCAGCTTGTCGAGGCCAACGAGCGCTTGGTGTTTTCGATGCTGCGCACCCAGATCAAGGCCGATAAAACGGCGCAGAAACTGGCGGCCGCATTGAGCCTGGCCGAATTCGATGCCCTGACCCAGCTGCCCAACCGCACGTTGCTGCTCGACCGGCTCGTCCAAGCCATCTCCTTCGCCAAACGCCATCGCAGCCGCCTGGCAGTGCTGTTTCTGGACCTCAATAGCTTCAAGCAGATCAACGACACCCTTGGCCATGCCGTCGGTGACCAGGTGCTCAAGCGGGCAGCGGAATGCTTCGTGTCCTCGGTTCGCGAAACCGACACCGTGAGCCGTCACGGCGGCGATGAGTTCCTGATCCTGCTCTCCGAGGTCACCCAGCCGTCCGATGCCGGCCTGATCGCCGACAAGATAATAGCCGCGCTCGGCGCCCCCAGACGCATGGGCGAGCATGTGCTGCGGCTCACGGCGAGTATCGGCATCAGCATCTACCCCGATGACAGCGAGGATGCCAACGAACTGATCGAACGAGCCGATGCCGCCATGTACCGCTCCAAGCGACTCGGGCTGGGCAGTTTCACCTTCTATGGCGATGAGGTGATCAGCGAGCCGAGCCTGGAACCCCAGACCTTCGCCTCGTTGAAGCGTCTCGTGACCCACTACGAGTTGGCACAGGCCGAGCACGAGCGCCAACACGGCCAGTTGCGCGAAGCGAACGAGCAACTATTGCTGGCGGCGCTTAGCGCTCAAGAGCTGCAGGCGGTTTCGGAACTGGCGCATCGCCAGCAGAAGGACATGCTGGCCGTGGTGGCCCATGAGTTGCGCAACCCCCTGGCGCCCCTGAGCATGGCCGCGGGGATGCTCGGCCGGATTCGCACCGAGGAATTGCCACGGATGCAAGCCCTGATAGAGCGACAGGTGGTGCATATGTCGCGCCTGGTGGAGGATCTGCTGGATGTCTCCCGCGTACACACCGGCAAACTGCGGCTCGAACGCCAGAGGGCGGATTTGCTCGGCATCATCGACACGGCGCTCATGGCCTGCCGCCCAGCCATCGACACACGCCTGCAGCACTTCGCAATTCACCTGCCCGTAGGCGCGCCCGAGGTGCACGGCGACCCCATACGCCTCACCCAAGTGCTCAGCAACCTGCTCTGCAATGCCTCCAAGTACACCCCCAATGGCGGCGCACTCGAGCTGTCGGTGAAGGTGGTCGAGGCTTGCGTCCTGATAACGGTGTCCGACAGCGGTATCGGCATCAGTGCCGAGGCCCTGCCGATTATTTTCGAGCCCTTCGTGCAGGATCCCCAGGCCATCGGTTTCAATGGCGCCGGGCTGGGCATTGGACTCACGGTGGTCCGCGAACTGGTCGAAGCCCATGGCGGCACGGTAGTCGCCAGCAGTGCCGGCAGCGGGCTCGGCAGCCAGTTCGTCGTCACCCTGCCGCTGACTGAGCGGGCCCCAGTCGGCAACGACTAATGTCTAGACTCAAGTTGCCAGCATTGAGGTTGTACTTGATCCGAGTCAAGTACAACATCCATGGGTCTGATTAGGATGAGCTACGACTTTAGCCAAAAAGCCAGAGCCCGGTACAACGTTTACCGAGCCCAACCGGAGCAGGCCTACCGGCTACTCCACAAGCCTTGAGGAAATATAACCATGAGAAAGCTCCTGATTCCCCTGTTTGCCTGCGCCGGCGCCCTGATGCTGCAACCGGCCCTGGCAACGGACGGTGAAACGCTGTTCAAGAGCAAGCCATGCGCCGCCTGCCATAACCTCGACGTCAAACTGGTCGGCCCGGCGCTGAAAGATGTCGCCGCCAAGAACGCTGGCGTCGCGGGTGCCGCCGACGTCCTGGCCAGCCATATCAAGAACGGCAGCGTAGGCGTCTGGGGCCCAATGCCCATGCCGGCCAACCCGGTGACCGATGAAGAAGCCAAGATCCTCGCCGAGTGGGTGCTGGGCCTGAAAAAATAACCCGCCCCGCAGATCCGAAAGCGCCCAGGACGCCATGCGTTCTGGGCGTTTTTTTGTTTCAGTAAGAGCGGTCCATGACCGCGAGATTGCAACCGAACGGCCATGAAAGGTTGACTGGGGATCGTGCAAGATTCGCGGGTTTCACCCGCCCTACAAGAGCACCGCCACGCCGCACATGACCCGCGGATTTCGCCGAAGCACCTCTGCTCAATGCCCCTGGTGCGGCATACCCGCGCTCTGTTGCAGCAACGCCTGGTCGATATCCGCGAAACGCAGCAACCTACCGCCCTGGGCGGTGGCGAGCGTCTGGGCCGCGCCTTCCTCGGCGAAGGACGCCAGCACCACGCCCATGGCGCCCTTGAGCTGGGTGCCGACCACATAGTAGGCCGTGCGGGCATCGATCAGGTCGGCGTCGTCGGGCGCGGCCCATTCGCTGCGGCCCATGTCGTGAACGTAGAGCCGGGCATCAAGCAGCTGGTTTTCCGGTTGCAGCCACCAGCCGAGCATCTCCGCGGTGGAGCAGAACTTCTTCACTCCGCCCTTCTCCACCGCCTGGCCCTTGGGCCCGGGGAAATCGGCGATCAGCATGCCGCACACATGGCATTCATCATCGCTGTGGAAGGCCACCGGCTTCAGCGACTGGGCGGCCTGTTCGGGCTCGCCACAGGCGCTCAGGCCGAGCAGCAGCACGGCGGCGAACAGGCCTCGAGCCAGGCGCGCGGATAGATGGTTCATGGGTCATTTCCCCCTATGCGAATCATTAAACAGAGCGGCGACAGAACAACCCATAGGCCAGCGCCAGCGACAATCCGACCCACAGCAGCAGGCACAGCCAGAGCATGGCGCCGGGCAGCGGCAGGTCGCCCCCCAGGGCCATAACCCCCATGGCATTGCCCGTGGACTCGAAGCCGGACAGGTTGATCAGCCGGTAGATGTCGGCCGGATTGAGCAGCAGCAACCAGGGCAGCAGGTCCGGGTTGAACTTGCCCTCGCTGAGCACCAGCAGCGCCAGCAGCACCAGGTCGAACACCAGCACGAAGAGAAACCATACGCCCAGCGCCAGGCCGGCCGCGGTGGATTTTTCCCCCGCGACACTGCTCAGCACATAGGCGAACGCCAGGAAGACCCAGCCGAGCAGGGTCGAGGACAGCATGAAGCGTCCGAACGCCCAGAGCAGCAGGCCCAGCTCGATGTCGTCCACCAGCAGCGCGATGGCCAGCGCCGCGCAGCCGAAGCCGATCAGCGTGGCCAGGGCGAGGATCAACCCGTGGCCGACGAACTTGCCCAGCAGTATCTGCCCGCGCCCCAGGGGGTAGGTCAGCAGCAGCATCAGGGTGCCGCTCTCGTCCTCGCCGACTATGGCGTCGTAGGCCAGCAGCAGCGCGATCAGCGGCATCAGGAAAGTGGCCAGGCTGGCCAGGCTGGCGATGGTCGCCGGTATCGAGGTGAACCCCAGCTGCCCGGAGGCCGCGGCGCCGAGCCAGGCGATGCCGACGGCCAGCACGGCGAACAGCAAGCTGATGGCCAGCAGCCAACGGTTGCGCAAGCCGTCGCTCAGTTCCTTGCGGGCGATGGTCCAGATCGGGTTCATGCTGCGCCCTCCTCGCTCGGTGCCGCGCCGGCGCGCTCCATGTAATAACGGTACAGGTCCTCCAGGGAGGGTTGATGGATCTCGATGTCCTGGGGCTCGCCGTCATCCAGCAGTTGCCGCAACAGGTCGAGCTTGTGGCCATTGAGCGCGGTCACCTCGACCCCGGCCGTGCCCCAGGGCCGTGCCGGGTGGCCGTCGGCGTTCCAGCGCTGGCGCAGCTGCTCGGGCTGCTGCAGGCCGCTAGCGCGGATCAGGGTCGGCAAGCCGGCCGCCTCGCGCAGGCTGGCCAGGCTGCCGACCGCCTGCAGTTGGCCGCGGGCGAGAATGGCCGCGCGGTCGATATGCGCCTCGACACCCGGCAGCACATGGGAACAGAGGATGATGCTGGTGCCCTGCTGACGCAGGCGATCGACCAGACGGTAGAGGTCCTGGGTAGCGATGGGATCGAGCCCGACCGTGGGTTCGTCCAGCAGCAGCAGGCGTGGCTCGCCGAGCAGGGCCTGGGCCAGGCCGAGGCGCTGGCGCATGCCCTTGGAATAGGTCTTGACCCGCCGATCCGCCGCGCCGGTCAGGCCGACCTGTTCCAGCAGTTCGTCCACCTGGGCTCCGGGCGCGCCCTTGAGGCGGGCGAAGTGGCGCAGGGTTTCGCGGCCGCTGAGTTGCGGGTAGAAGGTCACGTTCTCCGGCAGGTAGCCGAGCCGGCGGCGCACCTGGGGATCATGGGGCTGGCAACCGAGCACCTGGACCCGCCCAGCGCTGGGCTGGAGCAGGCCAAGGATCAGCTTCATGCAGGTGGTCTTGCCGGCCCCGTTGTGCCCGAACAGGCCCAGCACTTCGCCTTCGCCGAGGCTCAGGTCCAGGGCCTGCAGCACGGTCATCCGACCGTAGCGCTGGCTGACGCCTTGGATCTCGACGGCATTCATGGGTGGGGCTCCTCGTTCAGCGGATTGGCGGTGGGCAGCCGCATCAGCGGATGGCTGTCCTGGACCCCTGGCGACTTGATCACCGGGAAGGCCCGTTGCACCCAGCGCAGCAGTTCGATGCTCGGGCTGTTCATCAGCAGGCGCACCTGGGGGTAGAGCCAGAGCAGGCGATCGACGTTGTCGTTGGGCTCGTAGGCGACATCGCCCAGGCCGTCATCGTTGCGGTCCCAGCCCAGGTAGTCGCTCCAGTAGTTGCCGCGACCGTCCTTGGACCATTCCTGGGTGCGGCTGGCAACGTACTTGACCTGCTGCTGGTTGTCGACGAAGGCATTGCCGACTATCTGGTTGTCTTCGGAGCCCGCGGTCAGGTGAATGCCCAGGGCGCTGCGCTCGAAGTGATTGTCCGCGATACGGTTGAACAGCGAGTTGTAGATGAACAGGGCCTTGCCCTCGGCACCGGAGATCATGCTGTCCTCGGTGCCGCCACTGCGCACATCGCTGACGAAGTTGTTCTCGATGGTCGAGTAGGTGATGTAGTTCATCAGGATGCCGTAGTTCTCATCCTGTTCGGAGCGATTGCCGCTCACCCGCAGCTTGCGGCTCTGCATCAGCGCATAGCCGGTGCGGGTGCGCCGGGTGGTGTTGCCGAGCACCTGGTTGTCGTTGGAGAACATGTAGTGCACGCCATAGCGCAGGTCTTCCAGGGTGTTGCCCTCGAGCAGGTTGCCGTTCGAGGTCTCGATATAGATGCCGTCGCGGGTGTCGCGCACCCGATTGCCGATGATCCGCGCGCCATGCACCGCAAACAGGTGAATGCCGTTGCCGCGGTCCTGGGAGCGCACGCTCGGGTCGCCCTGGATCTGGTTGCCGATCAGGCTGACGTCCTGGGTGCCGTCGACCCAGATGCCGAAACCCGGGCCCTGCAGCGTATTGTGCTTGAGCACCGCCCCACGAGCCTTGGGCTGGATAAAGACCCCGGCATCCATGGCCGTCAGGTCACGGCCCCAGTCGCGCAGGGCACAGCCCTCGAGGCCGACATCGGGCGCGCTGATGGTCAGCGCGCTGCCCTGGCCCTGGGCCTGGAATACGGCGCCCGGCTCGCAGCGAAGCTGCATCGGCTGGTCGATGCTGAAGGTGCCGGCATAAGTCCCGGCCGGCAGCCGCCAGCGGTTGTCGCCGTCGGCCTGCAGCGGCAGGGTGGTGATGGACTGCGCCGCCGCCTGGGCGGCACCGCACAGCAATAGGAGCAGCCCGAGGGCTGCTGGGCGCAAGGAAACCTTGGCCTTGGTTTTGGGCACTGCGTTTACCTTGTGTAGGCTGTAAATACCGTCTTGCGGCTCAGCACATAAGGGGTCAATTTTCGTAGCCCGGATAAGCCTTGGCGCCATCCGGGGCAGCGGCGTCCCGGATTTCGCTGCGCTTATCCGGGCTACCAGATACGACCCGCCAAGGCGGAGCCTAAGGCTTAGGCCTTCTCGACCAGCATGCGGCCGACCATCTCCATATGCAGCGCATGGCAGAACCAGCTGCAGTAATACCAGTGCAGACCGGGTTTGTCGGCCATGAAGGTGATGGACGAGGTCTGCTGCGGGCTGATCTCCATGCTCGCGCCGTGGTTGACCATCACGAACCCGTGGGACACGTCCTCGATCTGGTCGATGTTGGTGATGGTCACCGTGACCTCGTTGCCCTGTTTGACGGTGAACTCGGTGAGGCCGTAGGCCGGCGCCATGGAGGTCATGTAGACGCGCACCTTGTTGCCATCGCGGATAACCTTGTTGTCGGTCTCCAGGTTGATGCCGTCCTTCTTGGCGATCGCCACGGTCGGGGCGAAGAAGGGATCGGCGCGGTCCCAGATCTTCTTGGTCTTGATCTGGTCGCGACGGGCCATGATGCAGTCGTGGGGCTCGGCGAAAGTCGGGCCGTCATGCACCACCTTCATCTCGTCTCCGGAGATATCGATCAACTGGTCGTTTTCCGGGTGCAGCGGGCCGACGGGCAGGAAGCGGTCCTTGGAGAACTTGCTCAGCACCACGATCCACTGGCCGTCGGCATCGCGGGTTTCACACAGGGAGGCGTGGTTGTGCCCGGGCTGGTACTGCACATCGAGCTTCTGCTTGATGTAGTTGACCTTCTCGCCCTTGTAGGCGCGCACGGCCTCCTCCATATTCCACTTGACCAACTGGCTGTCGATGAACAGCGTGGTGTAGGCATTGCCGCGACCGTCGAACGTGGTGTGCAGCGGGCCCAGGCCCAGTTCCGGCTCGCCGACTATCACCTCGCGCGGGTCCTTGAACTTGTCGGCGAACAGGTCGTCGAGCCGGTCGATGGCGATCATCGAGACGGTCGGCGAGAGCTTGCCGTTGGCGATGAAGTACTTGCCGTCCGGCGAGGTGTTCAGGCCGTGGGGGTTCTTCGGCACCGGGATGTAGCGGGTCAGGTCGCTGTCCTTGCCATCGGTCTTGCGCCCGTCGAGCACCGGCACCTTGGAGTCGCCCAGCTTGATGAACTTGCCGGCCTTGATCGCCGCCTCGATGCGCGGGATGTTGAACACCACCACCCAGTCGCGCTCGTTGCGCATCATGCCGCCCAGGTCGTAGGCCTTCTCCGAGTTGTAGCAGGTGGAGGCGGCATAGGTGCCCGTGTAGTCGGCGTCGGTGTTGTCCAGGTTGCCATCGACTATGACCTGGAAGGCGACTTCCATGCTCTCGGCATCGATGGCGTTGAACATGGTGAAGCTGTTCTTGTCCTGCAGGTCGAAGGTGCTGCCGTCATTGGGGTGCGGGATCACGAATTCGGCGTTGGCGAACACGTACTTGGTGTGCGGCACCTTCTGCAGGCGCAGGCCGTGGATGGCCTGCACGTTGGGCACCGTGACCATTTTGTCGCACTTCATGATATCCAGGCGGATACGCGCGACCCGGCTGTTGGCCTTGTCGTTGATGAACAGGTACTTGCCGTCATACTTGCCGTCGGTCATGGACAGGTGCGGGTGGTGGCAGTCGCCGTTCTGGAACTTGGCGCTGTCGCCCATGATGTGCCGGCTTTCATTGGTCAGGCCCCAGCCGGTGGCGGAATCGACGTTGAACACCGGGATGCGCATCAGCTCGCGCATCGAGGGCACGCCCATGACCCGCACCTCGCCCTGGTGACCACCGCTCCAGAAGCCGTAGTAATCGTCCAGCTGACCGGGGGCGACATGGATCTTCGATTGCGCATCCTTGACCGCGGCGGCCCAGGACTCGCGGCTCATCACCGCGCTGCCGAGCGCCGTGGCGCCGACCAGCGCCGCGCCACCCACGGCGCTGGCGCCGAGGAAACCCCGGCGGCTGAGGCCGATCTTTTCTTCGTTCTCGGCCTGCTTCTTGGAATCGTTGTCGCTCATGGGTTCTGCTCCTGAACTGGAAAAATCACTGTCGGTCGAGCGCGCCGCACTGTTACTGGCTGCGGGCTCGCTCGGGGACCACCACTTGCACTGCGGGTATCAATTCGGGGCCGACCGGGGCCTGCTTGTCGCGCTTCTTGCGCTTGTTGATCAGCGGCGGGCACTTGTCGTCGTTGTGGTAGGTCATCTGGCAATCGAGGCAGTAGTGGCACTCATTGGCATTGATATGACCATCGGGATGGATCGCCTGGATCTCGCATTCCTTGGCGCACAACTGGCAGGGGTTACCGCACTCCTTGCGGCGCTTGAGCCAGTCGAACAGGCGGAATTTGCTGGGGATGGCCAGGGCCGCGCCCAGGGGGCAGATGTAGCGGCAATAGACCTTGCGGGTGAAGATATTGATCACCAGCAAAATCACCGCGTAGAGCACGAACCACCACTGGCGGTCGAACTTGAGGGTAATGGCGGTCTTGAAGGGTTCCACCTCGGCGAAGCGCTCGGCGGCGGACATGGATTCCAGGGAGATGCCGAACAACGCCAGCAGGACGATGTACTTGATCGCCCAGAGCCGCTCATGCAGCGCGAAGGGCAGTTCGTACTGGCGAATCTTCAGCTTGCGCGCGGCCTCGTTGATCAGTTCCTGCAGCGCGCCGAAGGGACAGAGCCAGCCGCAGAAGACCCCGCGCCCCCAGAGCAGGATGCTGGCGGCGGTGAAGGTCCAGAGGATGAAGATGACCGGGTCGGTGAGGAACAGCTCCCAGCGGAAGTCCTGCACCAGGGCATGCACGAAGGTCAGCACATTGAACACCGACAGCTGCCCCAGGGCATACCAGCCGATGAACAGCACGGTGAACACCAGGTAGCCGCGGCGCAGCCAGTGCATGAAACGCGGCCGCCGGGTGAAGCTGTCCTGGAGGAACAGGATCACCGTGAGCACCAGCAGGGCCGTGAGTATCACGCCGATCTGAAAGCTTTTCTGGTACCAGATATTGACCCACAGCGGCCGGCTGGCCTCTTCGGCCGCCGCCAGTTCCTCGGCGCTCGGCAAAGGCCGGTCCAGGTAGGCCTCGGGCAACTGGTAAGCCAGTTCGAAGCTGGTGAACATGCCGCTGACCGGGCCGGTCTGGCGCCGCACCAGCAGCTCCAGGGTCCAGGGTGCGCCGGGGTCGAATGCATGGGAGGCGCGAACGATGAAGATCGCCATCTCGTCGAAGTCCGGCATGCCCGCGGCATAGACGTCGTCCAGGCGCTCGAAGTCGCGGTCGCGGAAGCTGATCACGGCGCCGAACTGGCGCAGCTGCACCCGATCGAAGATGCCGCCGCGCACATAACCCGAGCCCTTGAACGAATAGGCGCCGCTGCCCAGCACCGCGATCGCCTGTTCGCCGGGTTTGAGGCTTTCCATCAGCAGGCGGTACTGGTTGTCGCCCAGCAGGTTGCGGCCGATGGTCGGCGGGTTGAGGTGGGTGGTGTAGAGGTCGATAAAGCTGTCGTCAACCTGATCGGCGGCGGCTTCGTCTACGCCTTCGGCTTCGGTGCCCTTGAAGCCCTGGTCGATCTGGCCGCGGGTCAGGTGCAGGCGGCGAATCGCGCCATTGCCGGTGAGCTGCGTCCAGTCGGCGGGGGTGTAGAGCTCGTCACGCACCCTGGCCGGCTTCTGTGCGATGCCCTGGCTGTCCGCGACCAGTTTGAGGGACACGGCCACCTTGTGGGCGGCGCGCATGATCACCTCATTGACCACCATCACGGTGACCGTGGCCCCGGTCACCGCATCCACGGTCACCGCGGCCGGATCGCTGGAGCGGCCGACCACCACCCGCTGATCGACCTTGATGCCCTGGTACTTGGCCGCGAACGCGTGGAGTTTCGACTCGGGGATGCCGGTCAGCAGTATGGGTTCGTGGTGCTCCAGCACATAGGCGTCCTGGATCACGCCCTGGGGGTCGAGCAGCACCTGCAGGTTGATCGGTTTGCCGGAATAGGCCGGAATATCGACCACATGGATGCTCTGGAAGGCGTAGCCGAGCAGCGTCTCCCCGGCGGACAGGCTGCGTACCTGGTAGTCGCCCTGGGGTTCGGAAATTTTGTCGGCCGAGGGAAAGACCTGTTCGATGCGCTGGCGCTCCAACGCGCCGAGGTCCTGAGCCTGCAGTCCCTGAAAGGTGCAGAGCAGCAGAACGAGAACGAGGCAAACCACACTTTTGCTACCGGTCATTGAATACCGAGACCTGGTCATAAATTATCCGACATCCACTGGATATGACCTGCACGTTAACCACCCCACCCCGCCTTTCCCTTGACCTGGATCAAGTTAGGCGGAATCAAGGGTTTGCGGCAGGCTTGGGCCTGAAGTCTAGGTAGACCTGGGGAAAGCGCCAGGCGAGCGCGGACATTAGCCGCGCATCGCGGTTTGACACGCAGGGCTGCGGCGTCCCGGATTGCGCTGCGCTTATCCGGGCTACCAGATATTGCGGGGCTTCACAGCCAGGCACGGCCAATACGCCTCGTCACGGTGCCGATCCCTGACACGCAGGATCCGTTTTCGTAGCCCGGATAAGCCTTGGCGCAATCCGGGAAATCCGGGATCAGGCAAATCCGAAAATCCTGCTCATTCATCACCCGCTACCTCACACCCACCACCATAGGCCCAATCTGGCGCAAGCAGCCCAAGCCTGACAAAGCGGTGGAAGCTGGAATAGGGCCAATCGACCACCCGCTCCACCAAGCCATGCTTGACCGGATTGAAGTGGATGTAATCGATATGCGCGGCCAGATCTCGCTCATCACGGATCACATGTTCCCAGAAGCGCGCTTGCCAGATATTCGCCGCACCCCGTGCGTCGCGTTTCACAGGCTCTCCAGCCGCGGATAAGGCCTTGACGAAGATCGCTTTGAAATCACGCAGGCGCGCCGAGTAGTTGCTGTCCCCATCAGGCAAGCGCATAAGCAAATGCAGATGATCGGGCAGGATCACCGCGGCCGGCAGCGTGAAGGCTTTGCTGCGCCTTACCCGGCGCAACGCCTCACGCAATAGCGACACATGACGAACCAGCAAGTCACTGCGGCGATCTTTCAGCGTCAGGGTGAAAAAGTAGGTGCCACCGGCTAAGTGGGCACGTCGATAGTTGACCATGGCAACCTCCTTGTCAGCCGCATGCCCCGGATTGCGCTGCGCTTATCCGGGCTACAAGTGCACGTCCTTATGCACCGGGACTCTAGATAAAAACCTCAGACCGTGCGCGAGAAGCGGCCCTTCTGTTCGCCGCCCAGGTAGGCGTCGAAGGCCATGGCCACGCTGCGCATCATCAGGTGGCCCTGGGGCAGCAGCACCAGGGCGTCGTCCTGGATTTCCACCAACTGGTCGACCACCTGCTCCTCGAGCCCGGCCAGGGCGTCGGCGAAGTAGGCCTTGAAGTCGATGCCGTGGCGCGCCTCGATCCGCGCAAAATCGATGCGCCCGTGGCACATCAGGTCGCTGATCACCTCGCGGCGCAGCAGGTCATCGGCGTTCAGCCGGTAGCCGCGGTGTATGGGCAGCAGGCCCTGGTCCAGGCGCGCGTAGTACTGGGAGAGTTCCTTGACGCTCTGGCTGTAGCTGTCGCCGACCTTGCCGATCGCAGACACCCCGAGGCCGATCAGGTCGCAATCGGCATGGGTGGAATAGCCCTGGAAGTTGCGCTGCAGGGTGCCGTTGGCCCGTGCCAGGGCCAGCTCGTCGTCCGGCAAGGCGAAGTGGTCCATGCCGATGTAGACGTAGCCGGCCGCGGTCAGGCGCGCGATGGTCAGTTCCAGCAGCTCCAGCTTGCGCTCCGGCGGCGGCATGTCCTCGCGCCGGATCAAGCGCTGGGCCCGCACCAGCTCCGGCAGGTGGGCATAGCTGTAGGCGGCGATCCGGTCCGGACGCAGGGCGATGATCTTGCTCAGGGTGACGTCGAAGCTGGCCACGGTCTGCAGCGGCAGGCCATAGATCAGGTCGACGCTGACCGACTTGAATTTGGCCTGGCGCGCCGCGGCGACCAGGGCATAGATCTGCTCCTCGCTCTGCTGGCGGTTGACCGCCGCCTGCACATCCGGGTCGAAGTCCTGCACGCCGAAGCTCAGGCGGTTGAAGCCCAGGCTGCGCAGCTGCTGGATCTGCTCGGTGGTGATGGTCCGCGGGTCGACCTCGATGGAAAACTCGTGGTCGTCGCTGTCGTCCATGTCGAACGCCTGGTGCAGGCAGGCCATCAGGTCGGCCAGCTGTTCGCTGGTCAGGTAGGTGGGCGTACCGCCGCCCAGGTGCAGCTGGGTCAGCTTGCGCGTGCCGTCGAACAGCGCCGCCTGCATGGCGATCTCGCGCTTGAGGTAGGTCAGGTATTCGACGGCCCTGTGGGTCTTCTGGGTGATGATCTTGTTGCAGGCACAGTAGTAGCACAGGCTCTTGCAGAACGGGATATGGATATACACCGACAGCGACTTGGGCACGGCCATCAGGTTGCTGGCGCGGGCGGCCGACTGGTAGTCGTCGACGGCGAAGGCCGAATGGAACTGCGGCGCCGTGGGATAGGAGGTGTAACGCGGGCCCGGGCGATCGTACTTCTCGACCAGGGCGCGATTGAAATTCAGCGATTGGTCCATGGTCGAGCGCCTCACAACTGGAATGGGAAGACCGCGACAAAGAATAGCCCTGCCCGGATCGTTGGGCCGCGATTGTACGGGCCAGCCCGCACAGCGTACCTGACGAGGATCAATCCCGCCGCAGGACGAAGCGCGGAAACAGCTGTTCCAGGCGTAGCCAGAGCTCATCCGCCTCGGCGGGTATGGCAACCCGTGGCAGGCTGGGGTCGAGCATGCGCCCGCTGCGCACCAGTTGCACGGCGAACTGCTCGACGCCCAGGGCCCGGGCGCGCTGGGCCAGCCGCCAGAGCCGTTCGACATCCAGCAGGTGCCAATGCACGGTGGTCCGGCACTCATAGTCCACGCCGCTGGCCAGCAGGTGCTCCAGGCTGCGCCAGTTGGCCTGGCCGCTGCCGCCGACGCCGGTGATCAGTTCGACCTCCTCGGCCAGGGCCTTGATGTCGAAGCCGACCCAGTCCGCCGCCTTGAGCGCCCAGGCGAAGGCCCAGGGCTTGATCCCGGCGCTGTGCAGGCCGACCTTGAAACCCAGCTCGCGCACCGCCTCCATGGCCGGCACCAGGGCGCCCTGCAGGGTCGCCTCGCCGCCGCTGAAGACCACCGCCTGGAGCAGGCCCTGGCGCCGCTGGAGAAAGGCCATGACCTCGGACCAGGGAATTTCCCGCTCGCCACGCGGGGCGATCAGGTCGGGGTTGTGGCAGTAACGACAACGCCAGGCGCAACCCTGGCAGAACAGCACGCAGGCCAGCATGCCCGGGTAGTCGAGAGTGGTCAGGGGCACCAGGCCCCCGACCCGCAGCATTCGGTTCACGCGGCCGCGGTCCCTGCCGCGCATTCGGTGAAGTGGCGACGCTCCTGGTGCTCGGCCTGCTTGCCGGGGTTGAAGGCGGTGACCGGACGGTGGTAGCCCATCACCCGGGTCCAGACTTCGCAGCGCTGGCGTTGGGCCTGGGGCAATGCGGCTTGGGATGCAGTGTTCATGGTGTTGCTCCTTGCGGTTGAGAACTTGCGGTTGAGAAAAGGGCTCAGCAGGTGGCGCACTGCTGTTGACGCTGCAGCAGGGCCTCGTCGCATCGCGGGCAGAACTCGTGTTCGCCGTCCAGGTAGCCGTGTACCGGGCAGATGGAGAAGGTCGGGGTCACCGTCAGGTACGGCAGGCGGAAGCGCCCGAGGGCGTTGCGCACCAGTTGCTTGCAGGCCTGGGTCGAGGAGATCCGCTCGGCCATGTACAGGTGCAGCACGGTGCCGCCGGTGTACTTGCACTGCAGTTCGTCCTGCAGTTCCAGCGCCTCGAAGGGGTCGTCGGTGAAGCCCACCGGCAACTGCGAGGAGTTGGTGTAGTAAGGCGCCTCGGCCGTGCCGGCCTGAAGGATGTCCGGGTAGCGCTTGCGGTCCTCCTTGGCGAAGCGGTAGGTGGTGCCCTCGGCTGGCGTCGCCTCGAGGTTGTACAGGTGCCCAGTCTCCTCCTGGAAACGCACCAGGGTGGCCCGCACATGGTCGAGCAACTGCAGGGCGAAGGCCCGCCCGTTCGGGGTATGCGTGCCTTCCTGGTCGCCGGTGAAGTTGCGCAGCATCTCGTGCATGCCATTGAGGCCGATGGTGGAGAAGTGATTGCGCAGGGTGCCCAGGTAACGCTTGGTGTAGGGGTACAGGCCGGCGTCCATATGGTGCTGGATCACCTTGCGCTTGACCTCCAGGCTCTCCATGGCCAGCTCCATCAGCCGGTCCAGGCGCCGCAGCAGGCCGCTGGTGTCGCCCTTGAATAGATAGCCCAGGCGCGCGCAGTTGATGGTCACCACCCCCAGGGAGCCGGTCTGCTCGGCCGAGCCGAACAGGCCACCGCCACGCTTGAGCAGTTCGCGCACGTCCAGTTGCAGGCGGCAGCACATCGAGCGCACCTGGTTGTGCTGCATGTCCGAATTGAGGAAGTTCTGGAAATACGGCAGGCCGTAGCGCGCGGTCATCTCGAACAGGCGGTCGGCGTTCTCGCTGTCCCAGGGAAAATCATGGGTGATGTTGTAGGTCGGGATCGGGAAGGTGAAGACCCGGCCCTTGGCGTCGCCGGCCTGCATCACCTCGATGTAGGCGCGGTTGATCAGCTCCATCTCGGCCTGCAAGTCGCCATAGGCGAACGGCATCTCCACCCCACCGATGACCGGCACCTGCTCGCGCAGGTCCTCGGGGCAGACCCAGTCGAAGGTCAGGTTGGTGAAGGGCGTCTGGGTGCCCCAGCGCGACGGCACATTGAGGTTGTAGATGAATTCCTGGATGGCCTGGCGCACCTCGTCGAAACCAAGATTGTCCTTGCGCACATAGGCCGCCAGGTAGGTGTCGAAGGAGCTGAAAGCCTGGGCCCCGGCCCATTCGTTCTGCAGGGTGCCGAGGAAGTTGACCATCTGCCCCAGGGCGCTGGACAGGTGCTTGGGCGGCCCGGCCTCGACCCGGCCCGGCACGCCGTTCAGGCCCTCGTTGAGCAGGGTGCGCAGGGACCAGCCGGCGCAGTAGCCGGCGAGCATGTCCAGGTCGTGGATATGCAGGTCGGCCTCGCGGTGGGCCTGGCCGATCGCCTCGCTGTAGACCTCGTCCAGCCAGTAGTTGGCGGTGACTTTGCCGGCCACGTTGAGCACCAGGCCGCCGAGGGAATAGCCCTGGTTGGCGTTGGCCTGCACCCGCCAGTCCTCGCGGGACAGGTATTCGTTCATCGAGGCCGCCACCTCGACTATGGCCTTGCGGTCACGGCGCAGGCGGATATGGCTCTCGCGGTAGACGATATAGGCACGGGCGGTGGCGTAGTAACCCGCCTCCATCAGCACCCGCTCGACACGGTCCTGGATCTGTTCGACATTCAGCTCGGGCAGGTCCAGCAGGCGCGCCAGCACCGCATCGGCCAGTTCCGCCGCCAGGGCGCTGTCGAACTCGCCGCTGACCAGGCCGGCGGCGGCGATCGCCTGGCAGATCTTGCCGAGGTCGAACGCGACGAGACTGCCATCACGCTTGCATAACTGCTGGGGACGAACACCTGTAACCGGGCTGAGCATGTCACCTCCTGACACAACATATAGGGTTTTTAATGATTAAAAACACAAGATGCGGTGAAAGGTACGCAATAACCCCCTGCGTTGAATTGACCTCGATCAAGAACGCGGCCAACCGAATTTGATCGTTCCCACGCGCCTGCGTGGGAATGCAGTCCAGGACGCTCCGCGTCCGCCTGCACAGCGAAGCCCGGTTGCAATCCGCTTTGGCAGGCGGATTTCGCCGAAGTGCTCGCGGGTTTCACCCGCCCTACGTGGCCGAGGCGTTTTTCGTAGGATGGGTTGAGCGCAGCGATACCCATGCTGAAAGCCGGTCTGGACAGCCACGCCGCACCCTCCGCGCGGCGTAACCCGCCAAAGCGGAGCCCGGGTTATGCGCGGTGGCAAGCTGGTTTTCGTACAAGCCCGAATGCACTCCGGGGCCCTATCGAGCGCGCCGGATCAGGGTTCTGCGGGCGCCTGGGGGCCGGGGTACACGGGGGCGAAGCCGCCACCGGGGGTGCGGAAATTGGTGGTCTGGCCCTGGTAGGCGCGAGCCGCCACCCACTGCACCACGCCGTCGTAGGCATAGTCGCGCACGTCGAACTTCAGCGCCGGGGTCTCGGCCGACATGCTCCGTTGTCCCGGCAGCACCAGGGCCTGGGCCACGTAATCGCCGGCCAGGATTTCCTGCCAGACCCGCTGGGTCAGCTTGTCGCCCCGGTAGGCGGCCCGGCTGCCGAAGCCGGCGCAGGGCTTGAAGAACAGCCGCCGGCGCTCGCGCCACAGGCGTTCGGCATTGGCCGGGTCCACCACTTCGGTGTGGGGAATGGCGGCCAGCAGCAGCGCCCGGGTGGCCTGGGGCACACCCAGGGCCTGCAGCTGCGGGTCATCGCAGAGCAGGGCCAGATTGCGCTTGTCCGCATACAGGGCGTGGGCCTGGGGATGGGGCGTGAGCAGCGTGGCGCGCTCCAGGTAGGCCTGGCGCAGCGTGGCATTGGCCGGCGCCTCGAGGGCGAAGTCGGTCAGGCGGTTGTAGACCAGGTCGATCGCCAGGTCGCCATGCCAGAGCCGGCCGTCGCGCAGGCTGAGCTCGGCGGGATCGGCAATCACCGCCTGCAGCCCGTGACGCTGGAACAGCTGCTGGAACAACAGGAACTCCGGGTACAGGTACTGCTGCTCGGGCGCCTCGTCGACTATGGCGATGCTGCGCAGCGGCCGTTGCTGGCCGGACAGCGCCCACTCCTGGTGAAACATCGCCAGGATCCCGGTTTCCAGCGCCTCGGCCCTGATCGATGGCGGCATAAGCCGCTCTATCGGTGGGCAACAGGCCCGTTGTGCGCGGGCCAGCACCGCGTTGAGCATGGCTCCGCCGGCATTGCTGTTGATCTCGATCAGGCCGAAATCCGCCTCGCCGACATGGAAGTCGTAGCCGAAAAACACCCCCT